>CAYPUO010000607.1:0-2734 GCA_964413775.1 uncultured archaeon | reverse complement strand
CGATTTCTGAATTCCTTTCATCTAGGCTAGCCCTGAGCTCCGATACGACTTTACGCAGGTCTTCAAGATTATTGGCAGCCTGTTTGAGAGATTCATCCTTCAAACGAAGCACTTCTTCCAGTTCAGAAGACCGGCTTCGCCAAATCTTGACATCAGCCGCGCTGTTTTCAAGCTGCTTGTCTAGTTCGTTTATTTTTGCATAGAGCTGGACAAGTCGGTCCTGTTGCTGCGCTGCAGTCTGAAATATCTGAAAGGTCAGACCACTACTTGTAGTTAGGACCATAGAGTCCAGTTGTTCTTTTGCGTCGGTGAGCTTCTTGGAGATGATTTCAAGCTGTTCGGAAGCCTTTAGATCCTGCTCCAGTCGTGCCTTCACAGTAGCTGCTGCTCTTGTAGCAAAGACGCCGAGTCCAATCGTCTGCAGTTCATTGCTCAGAGTTGAGATGACCCGATTCAATCTCTTGTCAATTGCAGCGTATGATTCATTGACACTTCCCTCTATGGAAGATAGGATTTCAACGAACTTCCTGTGGACCTGCTGTAATGTGTCATCGGAGCCAGCATGCACTTTCCCGGCTGACTCTTCGCTTCCAGCTCCGCCTTTGTGCTCAGAACCAAGGCCGCCCTCATTCATTATCGTTTCAATGAGCTCCCTATCTTCCTCATCCAAGCCCACCTTTTTCACAGGGGCAGCATCTTGATCGTCGCGCTCTGACAACACACTCTACCTCAAGCGAGGAGGCCATGATATCCAAGAGCAGACAGCTTCGCTGTGACCTCTTTGAGTTCATCTGCCACAGCTGCTGCTTCTTGTATTCGACTCATCAGCTCCTTGCGGAACTCCTTTGCATTGAGCTCACCATTGTCAAGCCGTGTTGTCAGCTCAGCCCGTTCAGTCTGAAGTTGCTCACGACGTTGATGGAGCTTCTGATAGTCCTCGAACAGGCTTGCATCTTGAGCCTGTTGGTCCGGAGTCACCTCAACAGGTGCACTCTCAGAAGTTTCTGCGACACCCTTCTGCTCACCAGTGGTCATAATCTCGCGACCCTTGACATGCACAGGGTGGACTTCTTTTCTCTTTCTTCTTCGCCAACTATCGAATAGTCCCATTTTATGCACCTCTATTCATCTTTCTTGAGAGAATTCTCTACCACTCCCAAACGCTCCTCTAGTGAAAGACGCATATCTCTTGCGACCTTTGCTTTCTCCTCATATTCTTCTGCACTAGCAGGATCATTCAGAGCCATCTCAGTCAACTCGTTTTCCTTCTCGAATAGCCGAGATATCTTTGTTTCAAGGTCGGCCTTTTCAGCCCTTAGCTCTTCAAACGATGAGGCGGCCTCCGTTTCAGATTCTGAGGCCTCAACCGCTTCTATCGGACCCTCTAGAACCACCTCGTCCTGCCCTTCCATCATGTCTGAGGATAGACCCTTGACCCGTACCTTTATACCTTCCTCTAATTTAGCCTCAAGGTTCTCCATCCGCCTCAAGATCCCGTCCATTTGCTGGCTGAGATTCTTGACCGCTATTGTTTGACGGTCAATTGTCTGGAATAAGGCGTCTGCAAACTCCTCGAAGTTTAGGCCGTACTTGTAACTATCCAGTACATCCTTAATATTAGCGATGTCTTGGATGAGTTTCTTTCGTTCATCTGCATCATAGGTTTTCTCACTCATACCTCAATCTCACCTACAAGTCTGAAATCTGTTGTCTCAAACGCGACTGCCTTGAGCAGCTCAAGCCAGCGTTCTCGAAAGTCCCTTCGGTTAGCCTGCATTCCATAAGCAGGTACATCCAGCTTTCTACTCACTTCACTTGGTGACATTGCCCTTGGCAGGTCCTGCTTGTTCGCGACCGCGATAGCCCGTGCATACGGCAACTCGGCCTTTAGAACGGGGTAGGCAACTTGCTTTGTCCATTCGATGTTCTCTGCGGTCGAATCCGTAATGATTACCACAATGCTACCAGACCGGATGATTTTCCCCCACTCTTGGACAAAGCGGTCTTGACCACCAAGGTCGAACATGCTAAACACGTATGGGTCAAAGTCAGCCTTAAGGAATGCCTTGTCTCCGAAGAAGGTAGGGACATATTCCTGTGGGGGACCTTGAGAAGGTAGCGTTGCCAGTTCAAGGAGGGTTGTCTTGCCTGTACCGCCATGCCCTGCAAGGCAGACCTTCACCGGTATCTTGGACACGATATTCCTGAATCCTACCTTAAAGGGAGAGAAGTCTGTTGACTTCCAGTCGTCAGCTTCAATTGCTCTCTCATATACGGTCATGAATTTCGATACCAGATTCATCATGGCCTCTTCTGCCTTGGCCAGAGAGGACTGCCGGTCCATAGTGACAATGAACTGAGTATTGTGACTGTTGATGTACACATACCTAAAGCGCTCAATCTCCATGCTGTCGATCTTCCACTCCTGCAGTTTCTGTGCCGATGAAGAAACCAACATCATCACAGCATTGCCATCTAAGTCTTTGTTGGGAACAATGACATCCTGGAAGAGCACTTTGCCGTCCTTGAAGACACTAATCTCACGTATCATCTGAAGCACTCCTGAGCTTCTCTCTTGGCTGCGTGGTTCACACTCAGTGTAATGATATGAAGAGTTGAATAAGAGGGTATTCTGTACCTCTGAACACCCTCCATCCTTTCTGGTTCTTCAGAGAGAAGGATCCAATCTTGCATTGTGTTCATCGAACCGACTAATGTGCTAGCAGGACATAGC
>CAYPUO010000606.1:0-2737 GCA_964413775.1 uncultured archaeon | reverse complement strand
TTGCAACCACGACTGCTATATTGAGAATCTTCAAGCCCAAGAAAAGAGAGCCAAAATCAGCTGTACTTAGGATTCTCGCGGCGATGACCCTGATGAGAAAATCGAAAGAGAGTGCAACTACCATTCCAACAAGAACAATGAAGGTCCCACCAGCGAGCACTATTAGTTCCGAATTGTCTTCCACCTTGTCACACTCAGCAGATTCTGCATACTATGGCCGCTTGATTTGAGTGAAGGGCTCAGTCCGTGATTCTCTGAGTCCCTATAAGCATACTTGTACTAATAGGGAAGCCTTCCGTTTTCTAGTTATGAATGTCCAAGATGTTGAAGTATCAGTTTTATATGCGGGATGAGTCAAAAGACGCGATATTCGAAACGAAATATTCTCATCCTGAAAAAACCTGAGGAGCACTTGTGTCATGGAGGCCTTGAGCAAACTGTACCAGATAGGTTCATTCTATGTGGTTTCAGCTGTAGTTCTTATCTTGAGCCTTTTTGCTCCCGAGTCGCTTATCGTCGTCCTGCCAATAAGGGCCGTATTCGGCCTGGCCTTTCTGCTACTAATTCCGGGTGCGCTGTTATCATCATACTGGCTCTCACATTCATTCCAGAACATCGGAGTCTACTTCGTCGTAGGGATGGTTGCAGCGATGTTAGAAATCAATGCGGCTTTCTTGGCAGAACTGGTTTTCAATATTCATGTAGATTTAGTGTTTTGGCTTATTCTAGCCAATGTGGCTGTTTCATCAATATCCTTCTTGCTGCATCTGAAAAACGGGATACGGTATAAAGAGATACGAATCGGCCTAGACAACACACTGCTTCTCTTTGTAGTGCTTGCGTTCGTGATTCGGTTCATTGTTTCATCTCTCTCAACAGGATCGATAGCTCCAGATGCCTCTTTCTATTCGGATTATGCTCGAAGAGCCCTTCAAGGAGATTTCAACTCTCTAATACTGAACGACAGTGCTACCTACAACCTTTGGAATGGTGTCCAATATGCAGTACATCAAGGTTTCACCTATGTAGCCGCCCTTTCGTTTATTCTGGTACAGCCGGGGCCAGCGGGGCCGACATTCATCCTTAATGTGATTGGCTCAGTTCTTGTCATTCTTGTAGCAAACCTATCAGAGGCCTATTTCTCACAACGTGCTTCACTCTGGATTTCATTCATCGTGGCGATTGATCCTCTATACGTCTTTCATTCATCATATGGATACGGACCCGAAATCACCAGTCTATTGATTCTAATCTTCGTATTCTTCTTAGTCTATTCAGATAAACTCAGTTCAACAGGTACTCGATTCCTAGCAGGGTCACTGCTGGCTATCGTCGATGTAGTATGGTATCCCAACTTTCTCATAGGTTGCATAGCTTTCCCCATAGTAGTATATGGGCCGGATTTCTACAGGAACATTGAGGGTATACTGACATCAATCATAATGTTACTCGTCGTTGCTGCCCGTCTGCTCATAACATCAATCCCATCTTTCATACTACTCTGGCTAGCCATTCTAACATTGCCCTTGGTAAGCAGAGTACATAGTCGAATATCAGGGGTCAGCAAGCTCACACCCCTCCTGTTGGGGATCGTTCTGGTATCGAGCCTTTGGAGATTGCCCCTGCAGATTGTTTCTGCACTGCAGCAGCAACAGAACATCCCAGGGACCAGCCCATTTGTAAGTGTGCTCTTTTCGCCAATCCCTCTAGATGTCTTGGAGAGATTCTCATTCTTTGTTTTGTTTCACCTATCAATCGGATTGCTGATTCTCTTGTTCGTTGCACTAGTAAGACGTGCTCAGCTGAGGAAGATGGGGGCGTTGATACTGATGTCAATCATTGCCATGATAGGAACACTGAAAGTCTTCGGTCACTTTACCAAGGAAACTCTTCAAATCATCTACTTGTATTCAGACTCAAGATTCTTTCTTTTCATCACATTGATGTTCATTCTGGCTCTGGGCGGCCTTCTATCATCTATTGATATTCCATCTCTTCAAGTAGGAGTTAAGACGCCACTTCGGAGCCATCGTGATCAAGGGATTTCGATAGTTGTTCTTTCGTTGATTGTAATAGGATTTATTCCAGGCTATCTTGCGATTCCATCAGGGACGAGCCTTATTGATATAAAGACTCGATATGGATGGACCGATATTAATGATGTCATTGCCGCGATTGGCACAGAAGACTCCGTTTTTCTTGTCGATAGGGCGAGAGAATTTACTTGGATAACTAACAGGCGAGCAGCGATGCTTGCGTTCACCAGAACAGGGTTGCCCGATGCAAATGCCGGTCAGGAGATGCTCTCCCTAGCAGCGCGGTTCTCAGCGGACTACTTGGTCTTGGATAATTACACATTCCAGCATTGGCAGACTTTTGAATGGCTCTACAGAGACCCAATCGCAATTGGAGAAACGGTACTAATCGATACCAAATCACTACTAGGTGCACGGGACAATCAATCCATTACAAACGAGTATTCATTAAAACTGGTTGCATTTACCACTCCTGACGAACTGGGCAAATATATGAGAGTATTTGAGCTTGTCAATGAAAGCTATGCAATATCACAGGGGGTTTCATTTGAAGATACAGCTTGGGGAGCAAGCAACAACGGACAACTCGAAGCTCAGCCCAACGGGGTGCAACTGATTATAGGACAGAACCGCAATTACACCAACACATGGAGACCGCATGGATACGATCTAGATTTGCATATCGACACTGGATTCATAAC
>CAYPUO010000605.1:0-2743 GCA_964413775.1 uncultured archaeon | reverse complement strand
CTTCGAGGAGAAGGCATGAGCTAGAAGACCTTATGTTACGCATTGGAAGGCGAATCTTGGATATTTACGCGCTTGTTGCAGTTCTGGCAGATGACACTGCCCTCGACCACAGCATCGTGCCGGTAGTAGTAGACTGCACCACATTCCGGGCAGACGACTTTGATTTCATTGGTTCTCTTTGGAATCTCTGGTGGGAGTGCTTCGATTGGCTTGACTTTCTTGAAGAGCAAGTAGATGGCCACAATGCCTACTGGCAGAGGAATCTGTATCAGATTCGATGAAACTCCCCAGATGCTTAACGGAACAACCAATCCATACGATTCAAAAGTTAACATCGGGATTGCCAGAATGAGTGGAACTACATATCTTCGGCCTGCAATTGCCAACTTCCATGCCCAGAAAATGGCAAGCTCTGAAAACAAGTCGAGTACGAAAGGCATTGCAAGTGATGCAGACCTCATGTAGGCACCGTATGAGAGAAGGACAGGTCCGTTAACATAGATGTACCCAAAATCAGACCAGATTGAGCAAAGCGAACTCGATACACACCAGAAAGCATTACCATAAGGCCCGCTTCCAAAGAATGTTAGTGTCGGAACAAGCATCGCTAACACGGCACCTGAAATCAGGAGGTACCTATCGTATCTCTCTGGGTGCAGTTTTCGCTCACCGGTTCCCCGAAGAAGCGCATATGGGCCGAGGCCAAACAGAAGAATGAGTGATACAATGATGCTTAGAGCTCCTGCCATGACAATGGACGCTTGGTCCGGATTCAATGCTTGTGGATGGTGGTCTGCAATTGTCGTGCCGCCAAGGTCAAACCCGATGAGATAGGCGCCACCCCAGTAGTAATCATTCCACCTATTGCCTGTCCCGTTGCAGTCCCATCGGTCTGTGTTTGGATCAACGGCTAATATGTTCACATTTCTGTAACTGCAATCGAACGTGTTGCTGTAGATGGTTGAGTATGATGTACCTAGCATCTCGATGCCGTAACTATCATTTGCAAAGCGACATGCAGTGATCAGAGTCCCTTTAGTATCCCAGATGTCTGCACCAACATAGCAGGCAAGCACTTTCCCGCTCATCAGGGAAACATTTTCGCTCTCATAAATCTCCACTCCCCGGCTTCCATAGTTGATTGAGAATGAACTGATACTGATGTTTTTCGAGTTGTCAATCCAGACCCCCGTGTCACACTCAGTGGTTGATATTTGATTAAGGCTTGAATCTCTGCAGTCCTGGAGGATGACTGCATCAACCACTTTGGTAGCAAATCCGGAAACCTTGAGCCCCTCACATTTGTAGGCAATCAGCTGAGCTACCTGCTCAAGATTTACGCTGGTCTGATTCTGGTTCTCCAAGAACACGATGGGTGCTCCGTGTACGTTGTTGTCAGAAATCACTGCATTCTGTAAAGCACCGCCAATGGATCCTATGTTTGTGGCTGAAAACCTTCCCGATCCAAACACATTTCCTTTCACAGACAGCAGACGACCGCCTCCTATCTCTAGGGGCACCGTAAATCTACCTGTCACCAGGTTACGCTCAAGAATAATATCTCTGGAGGATAGGAGAGGCTCGACATTCCCGACAATGTAGTTCCATGATATGTTCGTGGTGTCGGCATTATATACAAACCAGGTGTCTGTTCCACTCACGGTTATCCGGTTATTGTAGACTAGACAGTGCGTAGTTTCAAAAGCCCAGAGGACTGCTTTTGCTGCGATTGTATTGTCCACGATTTGAATGGTTCCCCCATGCATAATATCGCCAAAATAGCCTCCACTAACTGAACAGCTCTCCACTAATAGCACACCTAAATTCCGTGTGTTAAAATGCTGTATGTTGCCACTGCTGGCAAAGGAGCATTCAGTAATCTTCAGGTCTTTCAGGTTGTTTGCCCATATGTCGTCAAGTCTTGAATAACTGTTGACTTCTTCTGGCCTGTGCGTGTATTCAAAACTACAGCGACGGATCTCGACGAAGGCAGATACATTGCCAATCACTATGCATGGTGCAGTCAAGTTGTAGAAGGTCAGTCCTTCAATCAAGTACGGGTTTGCTTCGGAACCGTTTCCAGGCCATCCTTGTTCCTTGAAGTCTGATTCCTTGTTAATAACGACTCTTGGGCTGCTCTGTGTGCTGAGATCATTCCTTAGGCTCGGTTCTTGCGTTAAGCAAGCAGGCGTGATAGAGAGCAAGATAAGAATCGCTAGCATGCAGAACATAACTAAGAGACTCCTGCAATGCAACGAGGTGAGCTTCTTGCAGTCTGCACGGCTCATGTCAACTACTCAACTCCACGTTACATGGACTGATTGGCCGTATAAATCTTGGCTAGTTCAGGGGTCCCGGAGGACGCTCCGCGACGAGGAAGAAAGAAATCCGTATATACGTTCAAGGATGTGCAACTGGGTGTGGTACCCTTTCAATGGATAAGGAGTCTTCGTTTCGATTTTTCCACAGAAAGAGGACAAGTATGCCATCTAGTCTATCAGAAATGTCGTTTTTCAATAAGCTCGGTAGATACTTCATTTATGGGCTGATTTTGACATTCATGACCTATGCTTCCTTCTATGTGTTTGTAGCACTCTCTGTCTATATGGCTGTGTATGCATCATATGTGGGCCTTGTCCTATGTATTATGATAGCATTAGCCACATGGGGCTTTCTGAACGCGCTACTCTGTCCACGCCTCTGGTCTTTTCATGTGAGAGATCGGTGGCAGAGTCTGATGGGA
>CAYPUO010000604.1:0-2750 GCA_964413775.1 uncultured archaeon | reverse complement strand
GCCCTGATATAGTCGAGAGAATGGCAACTCATTCGAAGGGCTTTGAGTCATCCGCGAATATTCAGCGGTTCAAGGAGTTGATGCACCGGTACTTCTCTGTTCGATTCAGAATTCACACAGCGGAATCAACACTACATCTGGAGGAAACAGTGTGGCAGGAAGCATAGCAGACCCCCTAACTTGGTTCCCCTATGAGCTTAGACCTCAGCAGGACACCGCTGTCATGCTTTCCGCTAGGACATTCGCTGAGAGAACAGTGGGTTTGCTATCTGCTGACTGTGGAGTGGGAAAGACTATCGCCAGCCTATCAGGCTATCTGGCAGCGCGAGGTGACGACCCGGAATTCCGCTTATTTGTCTTGACCCGGACACACTCCCAGTCGCGTGTCTTCGAGGAAGAGCTTGATGTGCTCAGAAATTGCACAGCCGCAGCTCAAAGCATGCTGACTGCAACAAGCATAGTCTCTCGAATCCATGTCTGCCCAATCGGATATCGCATGGATACAGACTCGTCTATGGGCTTTACACGCGGTTGTGCCATGATGATTCGATTGGGCCGTTGTATCTACTACTGGAACTTCTACACACGCCAAGGCAATGAAGGAACACCGATGATTCGCACTAACACTCGGTTGCTTGTGGATGAATTGCTGGCATCAGGTGTTGTAACCCGTGATAAGGCAGAAGAGCATGCCTACAAGGCGGAAGTGTGTCCGTACGAAGTACTCCGATGGTGTGCTCGCCAGTCTAGGATTATCATAGGTCCGTATTCGTACCTATTCAAAGAGCGTATTCGGTCTGCGCTTCTGTCAAGTCTTGGACAGCATCTGTCGGATGCTGATATTCTTGTGGATGAAGCCCATAACCTTGCCGACCATGTGCTCTCTTCGGAAGCAGCACGTCTAACTGGAAGCGACCTTCAATGGCTGCAAGATAACAAGAAAGATGTTGAACAGGAGACCGGCGTGACATGGATTGGAGAAGTGATTGATTTCCTCTGGGAAACTCTTATGGTGGCGCTGGACAAGCTGAGCACCGGAACAAGTGAAACAGTCCTAGACAAATGGCAAGTACTTCCTAGGTTTGTGGACCCTACGTTAATTCATATCTTGATGGAAAAGACCACTGTTCCGGACAACAGTGAAGTAGTGCCCACTGAGACTCCTCTCGACCGTCTTGTCGAATTCCTCTTCGCGGGACTGCGTGCCAGAGAGAGTGATGATTGGCATGTGACTGCGGAACTCTCTTCTAGATGGACAGCCGAAGTGAGCATAACCGATGGTTCGCTTAAGATTCGCCCACTCAATGCTGCCGGACTCATTGCTCCGATCCTACGCGGCGCTCGAGCATCGCTTCTGATGTCTGGGACATTCAGACCAACTAAGCTCTATTCGAGCCTTCTGGGTGTGAAAGGGGCACTTATAGAGGACCTCGGCAGTCCTTATCCGAGAGGTTCTAGGCTGGTGCTCCTCGATAGGAGTATTACGACAAAGTATACAGAACGAGGTCCTGAGCTATGGCGAGCTATTGCAGATAGGATTGGAGTGGCCCTTACAACGACGCCTGCAGAGAAGACTGCACTGATTGCATTTCCAAGCTATGAACTTATGGGACATGTCCTCAGTTACAACGTAGAATGTGGTTTTAGGTCACGGATTGTTGAGACCAGGGATGCACGCATTGAAGACCTCCAAGAAGAGGTCTATGCAGGACCCCGTGCAGTCTTTATGGTCTATGGTGGGAAGTGGTCGGAAGGCGTGGACCTTGTTGCCGATGGTCACTCTCTTGTGGACATTATTATCGGAGTAGGCATACCCTTCAGCCCTCCCACTACGTATCAAGTTGCCCTTCAGGACTGGTATGAGAATAGATTCGGAAAAGGAGCTGGTTATTATTATTCCTCTGTAATTCCGTCAGTGCGGAAAGCAGTGCAGCTAGTGGGTCGTCTGAGACGAGCACCGGAGGATAGGGGAATCGTTGTTTTACTGGACCATAGGTTCGAGCGATTCGTTTCCATATTTGGAGACGACATCGTGTCAGATCTATGGCCAGTTAGTAATACGCAGGAGATGCGGGAGGCTATTGGCAGCTTCCTAGAACTGAGAGGTGCAGGATAACATGGGCATGAAAACTGCAAAATGGAGTGATTCACTGAGTCTACAGTGGGTAGCCGTGGGTGCCCTATCTACTGCGTGGGGATTGAGCCTGTCGCTACAGCAGTCAATAGAAGGGGCAGCAACATCGTTGCTTGGAATGGCGACTCTCATAATACTCCTGTATGTCTACCGCAAGTCAGATGTATCCATCAAGGTGTATTGGGACTCATATAGGTCATCTCTTGCAATAATCCGCCGTTGGCATGTTGAAGCATATTCTTTGCGTCTTATTCAGAGCGTGCCTCTCGGAATTGACCTCAGTCATTCAGCATCCAAGGTACTAACGGCGATGAAGACGCGTTACTTGGAACAAGCAGGCGGTGTTGTTGAATTCGTAATATGCCGGCCTCTAGGGTCAACTAGAACTCGCGTTGGATTCATGGTATCTAGAAAGGGGCCTAGACTACCAAATGATGTCCGCCGAATGGAGATTCTTGCCGACAAGGTGTCAGAGGATGCATATGTCCTTGAGAGTGCGATGCGAGCTGCTTATCCTCATACTCCCGTGACCATTGCTGGTGCAGACGATATAGAGCTTATTCGAAGAGGAGGTGCTGAGATTCTTGAAACAGCTGCATAATACGTCAGCTCTGCA
>CAYPUO010000603.1:0-2750 GCA_964413775.1 uncultured archaeon | reverse complement strand
GTCGTGTCTTGTAGATACAGCTTCGCAATAGAACCTGCGAATAGCTTCCGTTCGAGCTAGCTCAGGAATCGCGACGATATCCTTTAGTCGACCGTAGACATCTGACTGGGCCTTCAGTTGGCCAGCAATGTCTTGGCCCTTCTCCTCAAGTTCGTGAAGCACATGGGGATGTGATTGCAGGGATTCAAGGGGTCCTATTGACTTGACCTCATGTACGAGTTCCCACGGTCTATCGCTTCTCTCGATTAGACCAAGGACTGTCGACTCAAGTTGCTCATCAGCGAACACCTCAGGGTAGTTCTTGATGCTCTGAAGCAGGGATAGTGGCGAGTCTGAGGCAGAGAGTTCAGAGGAGATGGTTGCAGCACGCTTCTTGATGGATTTCTGAATCCTCTCGTCGTCAATGATGGGCAGGCTCTTCATGTGATCCAAGAAGAGCCAGAATCTATCACTAGATTCCAGTGCCTTGGCAACCGCGCTTATCACCTCTTGTGCAGAGAGCACCTTCTTGAAGGGCTTCAGCACATTCAGGAGGTACCATGGATAGGCGGTCGCCTGGAATGCCTTGCTGATCGCGGATAAGATCCGTTGCTGCTCGAGTAGACGCGGAACCCAAGACACGGCAAGGACATCCATCCAAGGTGTTGCAGACAGCTTGATGGATGAGGCGATATCCTGCTCTCTCTTCCGAATGGCTTGAGTCACAGCATATGTATGTGTCAGACGTCCGTCGTAGCCTATCCGGGCAACCACGGGGATGATCTCTTTCCCATGAGTGATGTGATGCAGGACTTGTTCAAGTGTTCTCTGGTTAGATTGAGAGGACATGCCAAGAGACTCCTATGTGAAACGGTAGCATATCGACGTGCTAGTCATCCGTTGTAGTACGGAAGAAAAGGAAAAAGATACACATTCTCCTTTTCGCTGTTCCAGATGCAGGCAAAACCGATGGAAAGGAAAAGAGCCAGTAGGATTCTCTCTTCGTGATACTAACAGGGTCCTTGCTTAATCCGAGGACCATTCCTTATTTGTAACAGCAGCAGCTAGTATCCACCTGGAGAGAGAGCCTCATGATATTCCGTACCTTGGACCGGTCTGAGACCTGCTTGAACCGTTCATTGTAAGCTGCACAAACTTATACATTAAGCTGCGCGTCCAGGGACGGCACTGGATGAGTTGTCTTGTATGTGAATAATGTTTCGTGCCGCATTCACATCGGCATGGAAGTGCTCATTGCACTCTGAGCAGTAGAAGTACTCGCCACCCTTCCTCTCGGTAGTGGAGGTCTCATCCTTCACTCGGATTCCCCTCTCTCCACAGATATGACAGGTCTGTGAGGTGTAGCGCGGATTCACCGTCCACACGCTGTACTTGGAGTGCCCGAGGGACTCCCGCATGTATCTCACGGTGTCAATAATCCTCCCCCATAGGTTCGACGAGAGGTTATAGGACAGGTCGCCCGACCCCGCATGGGGCTGGAAGCTGCGCAGGTCCTCGAAGAAGATGGTCTTCACCTTGTGCGCTTCGCAGAACCAGACTGTACGTGAGGCAACAAGTCTAGCAATCTCGCGGTCCAGACGACGGACTTTTCTCCACAGGGCTGATATATTCCTGTCCTTCTTCAGGATATGCCCCGGATATGACTGTCCTGACCGCTTTCTGTCCCAGTTGTTTCTCTTCACGTCAGCCACTGATTGAAGAGCATAGGCCTGCTTCCTGAGCAGTTCTCGTTTCTTCAGGAGATCCCCAACTCTCAATAAGAGCTCCCTGTACTCATTCCCTTTCTCCACTGAGAGGACCACAGGGATCCGTATCCCTCGGTCAACACCAGCCTTTGCCTCATACGCTCTCTTACCAAGGACCTGCAAGCTCACCTCACCATTTGGGCTCAGGAAGGGTACCTGAAGGGTCACAGTGCTCTCTCTCAGGAGTAGTCTTGGGGGCGCGCACCTCCTCATTTCCTTGAGCTGCCTAACCCTTGTGGTCAGCCTGATGACTTCTTCACAGTCAGACTCCTTTTTCTGCTTGAGCCTTGAGAGCCTATGTGCTGTGTGCTGGGTCTCGATGGTGTTCGAGAGCTGTTGGTTCATGTCCATGAACTTGGCAGACCTAAACCTGAGCTGTTCTGCCCGATGCCCATTACCAGCTCTCAGGGCAATAGATACCTTCTCACTGTCTTCATCTGCAGCATTTGGCAGCCAGTTCAAGAAGCGAAAGGTCAGCGTCTTAGACCTGTACGGGGAGTCATCGTGTCCTCTCCCGTCGATACCCGGAGGCAGCTTGAGGTGGAGAAGGACTTCATGTTCTCTCTCCTTATCGAGGGTGAACCAGTAGCCCTGTCCCGTGCTGTTCTCTGTAGAGGCCGAAAAGTCAAGGCTGTAGTTCTTGAGGTGCGGTACCATGAATGGGTACCCGTCCCTTGTCCATCCGCTGAGGAGCGACACAACGATGTTGAGGGTATCCTGCAGCTCAGGAGCGCCTCTCCTGAGGAGGCTGGAGACCTTCCCCCTCTGCCTTGCTCGCCACCCAATCTTGATGCCCAGGCAATCAAGGATGTGCCTATCACAAGCCAGCCGGATTTGCCTGAGAACGCCTAGGGCATAATGATAGCCTGTTCCATTCTTCTTGACAACAGCGCACCCATCACGGACCCTCCTAATGAGTGCTGACGGGATCCTCTTTCGCCTCAGCAAGACTAGGGTGTCATCCACAGACCCATCGAGAATGCTGAGGGCTGCACTGAACAGCTC
>CAYPUO010000602.1:0-2769 GCA_964413775.1 uncultured archaeon | reverse complement strand
GGACTGAGGATGGCAAGATTGCGCAGAGACCCTTCGGTGGTGCAGGTTTTCCAAGGACCTGCTATGCAGCAGACCGGACTGGCCACAATCTCCTTCACACTACCTACGAACAGGCACTACGAAAAGGTGTCCGGTTCTATGAGGAGTACTTTGTGACATCTCTCGTGAGAAATAAGGACAGGATTGCAGGTCTTACTGCCCTTGAGATATCGAGCGGAGATGTCCATGGGTTTGCTGCGAAAGCAGTCGTTCTGGCGACTGGTGGATTCGGACGTATCTATTTGCGTTCAACGAACGCGCTCATCAACACTGGCGATGGATGTGCCATTGCGCTGAGAGCTGGAGTTCCGCTGAAGGACATGGAGTTCGTGCAATTTCATCCTACCACCCTCTACGGTTCAAACATCCTGATAACTGAAGGCGCCCGCGGAGAGGGAGGATACTTAGTAAACGCCGAAGGCAAGAGATTCATGGATCGCTATGCTCCAGAGCAAATGGAGCTAGCTCCGAGAGACATCGTGGCAAGGGCGATAAAAACAGAGGTTCTTGAAGGGCGAGGTATTGAGAACGAGTATGTTCATCTTGATCTTCGGCATCTTGGAAAAGACAAGATAATGAAGCGATTGCCAGGCATTCGGGACATCTGCATCTACTTTTCTGGCATGGACCCTATTGAGGAGCCCATCCCTGTTCAACCTGGTCAACACTACTCCATGGGCGGGATAGACTGCGATAAACAGGGCCGAACCACTCTTCCCGGCCTCTATGCAGTGGGTGAGTGTTCCTGTATGAGTGTTCACGGCGCTAACAGACTTGGAGGCAATTCATTATTGGAAACCCTCGTGTTTGGGAGGGTTGTAGGACAGACGGTTGGCGAGGATATTGCAGGGGCCAGTCCTCCAGATGACAAGGGAGTCCAGAATGAAGTCCATACGATGAGAGAGAAGCTTCAGACCATCTTGTTTAAGGAGTCTGGGCATTCAATGGCTGAGCTAAAGAAAGAGCTTGCTGAGGCAATGGATGCCAAATCTGGAGTCTTCAGAAAGCCGGAAGAGCTTGAAGAGGCGCTGAGCACTATTCGAGCTGTTCGGGACAAGTTTCAAACAATTGCGCTTGGAGGGTCTGACAAACGATTCAATTACTCACTGGTCAGGACACTCGAGCTTGAAAATATGATTGACCTTGCTGAAGCAATTGCCCTCGGTGCGCTGAAGCGTGAAGAGAGCAGAGGCGCCCACTGGCGAGTTGACTTTCCACACCGCGATGATGAACGCTTTCTCAAACATACTCTTGCAGTTAAGACTCCAGAGGGATTGAAGATAGAATACAAAGATGTGAATCTTGGGCGATTTGAAGTAAAGGAGAGGACCTACTAGATGATGTTCAGAATTGCAAGAAGTAGAGATGGCAAAGAGATTACCCACTACGACATATACAAGGTGCAAGAGCAAAAAGGCATGACAATACTCGATGCGCTGTTTCAGATTCAAGACCGCATGGATCCCTCACTTGCATTCAGGTATTCCTGTCGTGGTGCTGTCTGTGGAAGCTGCGCTATGTTGATTGATAAGGAGCCGCGTCTGGCGTGCCGGACACAAGTGAGCTCAGTCAAAGGGGATTCCCTGAAATTGAAGGCATTCCCGCCCATTGTTGAAACTCCTTCAGGATGGAATCAAGAAACAGAGATTCTCATCGAACCGCTTCCAAACCTGCCAATCCTGAAGGATTTGGTTGTTGACATGACCAAGTTCTATGATGCGCTGTCTGACCTGAAGCTGTGGGAAGACCCAGTCGAAGGTGCCACGCCGCGCACTCAGAGTCAAGATGATCGGGACAAGATTGACAGGTATGTCAACTGCATCATGTGTGCAATCTGCTATGGGTCCTGTCCTGTTAATAACAAGAATCCGGATTATGTGGGCCCTGCTGCTCTGGCAAAGGCGTATCGCTTCAACCAAGACTCAAGAAACAGCAATCGTCAGAGATATGCTGAAGATGCAAAGAAACCTAACGGTGCACCTCTATGTGATCTTGTCATGAATTGTGTAAAGGCCTGTCCGAAGGGTGTCGCGCCTGGTGGGGCGATAAGGAAACTCAAGGCCTAGCTCTAGCCACCGCCGAATCTCTTCTGATACTGGTACGCCTCTGTATAGTCCTCAGACTCCATCGGGAAGAACGCATTGTCACTGGTCTTTGTACACCGCATCTTCCCAGCCGCATCCTTACCAGTGTAGCACTTTTTGCAGCTTTCTGGCGCATGATACAGGTGCCTTACGACTACAGGCACAACTAGGGCTGCAAAGAGCAAAACAGTAGCTCCAATGCTAAAGATGTCGAGTAGGTCAATCATTGAAACATCCTCACTCAACACGTAGTATGCTCTTCTAAAGGTATAAGGATATGCATCGCCTTTGGGTCGTGACTATGAGATGTCCAATGCGTTCTTGGCTCTACTCACAAGGAGGGCAACTTGCCCCGCATGGTGAATGACATGGTAAGCGGCCATGATGCGCAGAATCGTTTCAATTGAGGCCTCTCTAATCCTGGCCGGGGGCGGTAGCGTTGAACTCCTATCCAGTGTTTCGTCCGTGATCTTTGAGAGCAATTCTTTGAATATCTCATAGGTATATCTGACGGTTGATTCAGTGGTTTCGTCGTGTTGACTTGAATTGGTTCTATCTATCTGGATGCCAAGTTCGCCAGAAATGTGCATGCATACCGCTGAGAGTACCCATGCAACATGGTCAATTATCTCCCTCGGACTTCTCG
>CAYPUO010000601.1:0-2776 GCA_964413775.1 uncultured archaeon | reverse complement strand
TGTTTCCGCAGTTCCTTTGCCTTCCGGATTCTCTCACGTTCTTTGCCCCTCTCGACCTCAGCCTCTGTTTTTGAAAGAGCCTCCTCCTTGTCAGTAGTAGACTGCTCCTCTTTTACAGCGTTAACAATTTTCGAGGCCATTTCATCAGCCTGGCTATCGGGGCTGGATTCTTCATCTGTCATGTCAAGTCTGCTGCTCAAAAACAAGTCAGTGTATATAAGCATCAGCGTCTGAGAAAGGTCATTCCATTCTTGGTGATGTTTCTATTCTCCTCACATCGTTCAGGTCCATGACTGCGTCTACTGAGGCCTGAATGTCACGTACGCGTAGCTTGGCAATGGACTTGCCGATATTTGAATAATCGACTTCTCCTGCTATGTCTAATAGGAATGCAGCGTTTCTGTACGAGTCTAGGTAGAGCGAGTAGACAAGCGCATCAGCAAACCGATCCACAAGCAGCGTGTCAGTCTGTGGAAAGTCTCCAATGTACAACGACTGCAGTATATTGAAGAGTCCTGCAAGAGGCTCTGGGTCATCAACAGAAACTAGAGGGATCTCTTCAGCTATGCCTGTGTTCATACACGTTGTAAGCTGAGCATAGTTGGTGAGATATCTTGTCGATATGAACCTTGCAAGCCGAGAGTTCAGTATTAGCCCAGTTGCATACATATCCAAGTCTGTATCCATGGGCACAATACGCACCACTCCTCCTCCGTGGATCGTACCTGCTGGTTTCTTTACACATCTTGGAAAGGGGTAGTTCTTTGTAGCGACAATGAACTCGTTGGAGAACGAATCCGCAAGCGCATCATCACTTTGATACCAATCGTCCGTGTACTTCAGGTACCGCTCGTCAATCTGATACCTTCTTACGCTTCTGCCTTTGGTGGCATATGGTATACCGAACTCCTCGGAGCCACAGTCCTGGGTATGATGCGATGGGATGTCCCTTCCCCGTATCGCCCGAATTCTTCCTGTCTGTCCTCGCTTGCATATCTTCCTGAATATAGCATCATCGTAGAGACTGACTATTGGTTTCGACTCCGATGACCGTGGAATTCGGTGATGTCCCTGAAGTCCGGGCCTTCTTGAGACAACGTCAATGTATGGACTGCGTTTCGACAGCGAATTGGAGCAGAAGATGGTGATCATCTCTAAGGTGACATTGTCAAAGGGATTGCCTTCATCAACAACACCCCACAAGTTCAGGTGGTCCCTGATGAAATTGCGGGTCTTCTTGAACTGACCAACTCGAAGAATGCTGTTAGGGACTAGTAGTGCGAGTTCTCCCTGTTGGCTCAGTAGCTCTTTCGAGCGTACGATGAATATCGCGGCAATATTCCATGTCCCATCCTTACCTCGCATGACATCATGTCCCAGGTACTGTCTTAGAATTCTCTTTTCCTCCAGCCCTAGGAGGTTGCCGTAGGGCGGGTTTCCAATTACAATATCGAAGCCGTTTCTCTTCTCGCTGAACACTGTTGGAAACATTTCTGACCAGTTGAGATGAGCGATAGTGCATTCTTCAGGAAACAAATCGTCTGCTCTCACTTTCCCAATTAGGCTGTTTCCTTGGACAATATTCTTGTTCAGGCCTAAGCCTTCTCCATCTGCTTGTATATGCAGGGCCCACCTACAAGAGGCGACTGCCTCATCCTGGATATCAACTCCAAAGAGGTGCTTCTGGATAATCTCTTGATGCCGAGCTTCTGATTCTGTATCATTGCCGAATTTCTCGAATAGCTCCATGAGATAGATCTTTGCCTCTCTCAGGAACACGCCGTCACCTACTGCGGGGTCTAGTATCGTGATTGAACCGAGTGCTTTGAGGAGGTCCGCTCTGCTCTCTTCGATGTTACCGTCAGTCAAGCGTACTTGAGTTCTTGTCTGGTTGAAAAGCCAGTGGTTGATAGATCTCCTCACAATACTTCTTGCCACGTAATGTGGAGTGTAGAAGCTGCCCGTGCTTCTGTTTTGTTCCTGTACCGAGAGGCAATCCAAGCGCGAACTCAACTCCATCTCATTCGTAGGAAATTGTCCATTTGAATATATGGCCCTGTATCATCGTTGCTGCCGCCATGTACATACGGTTGGTCTAGCAGGGACCGAGAAAAAGAGAGAGAGGTGAGGCCTTGCTTGGCCATCACCGCTTTGAATAATCTATCCGACTTTCTGGCCGCAATTGGGACAGAATTTCGCACCATTCAGTGCTGTTCCACAGTTAGAGCAGAATTTAGCACCAGCGGGAGTGGTTGCTCCACCACCGCCACCACCGCCTGACATAGCTGCGCCCATAGCGCCAAACATAGCTGCACCAGCTCCGAAACCAGCTCCTGGGCTCTTGCCCAATGATTCAGCGGAATCCTTCATGGTCTCTGAACCAATCAGCTGCTGGCCACTTACACCTGCAGTCTTCAACATGAAGAGCCTCTCCCGGTATTTCTCGGTGGTGTCCATACCTTCAAACTTCAAGTCTACAAGTTCTAGGCCAATTCTCTCGAAGTTCATTCGGATGCCCGTCTTAGCCTTCATTGAGGTTTCGTCAAGCTGCGTGAATACTGCCTGTAAGTCATAGTGAGCAAACTCGTCAATGATGCGCTCATTCATGAATGATCGCAAGTAGTCGTTAACCTTCCTTGTATCAAAGGCATTCTGGTTTCCAACAACCTCATTTGTGAAAATCTTCGGTTCCTTGATTCTGAACCAGAAGTTCACATGAAACCTCAGGGGCGCAAGATCACTTGTCTGACCGCGTCCTCCAAACTTGCCTTGGAAC
>CAYPUO010000600.1:0-2779 GCA_964413775.1 uncultured archaeon | reverse complement strand
ACCTCCAAGAGCGCATATGAATGCGAATTTTTCCCATTCTTCTGCAGTTACATTGGGTGATAGGTTGGCATTTACGCCTGCTTTCTTGAACACTTCTAGGATATCTTTACCTCGATTAGACTCGCTCCCATCTAGCTCGCCAAATGTCAGACTTTCGAGACCTAGATGTTTGATGATGCCAGGAGCTTCGATAAGGGCGCTTAGCTTACATAGCCCACCCATTACATTGGTAGTACCGAGGATGCTCCCCAAGATGTCTTCTTTCTCCACTCCATTCTGCAGTGATATAACTGTGGTTTCTCTTGCCACTATTGGTTTGATCAGCATTGCAGCTTCTTGTGTATCATAGCCCTTTACGCAAAACAGGACAAGGTCGACTGGTTGAAGCTTGGATGGATCATTTGTCGCAGCGGCCTTGACTTTGAAATCACCGCTCGGACTCCGAACTTGCAACCCATTTTTCGCTATTTCCTCACAGTGCGGACCTCTGGCAATGAAAGTGACCTCTTCACCAGCTCTGGCCAGTTTTCCACCGAAGTATCCGCCAACGCCGCCTGCGCCCATAACAGCAATTCGCAATTAGAAGTTCATCCCCATTGATGCATTAATGGTACTTGGGGAACCCACTCTCTTAAGGGTACCTGACTAGACGTAAAGGCCGCATTACCCATAAGTGGTTCAATGAACAACCAAATTCACTGCTAAGTACCGGCGATGATAGAAGACACGAGCATTACTGAACCGTATAACGCCCAGAAGAAACAAAAGTATCAATCATTCGGCAGGCGGGACAGCCTTGACTTTGGTACTCTGTTCCAGCCAGCGCACCAACCATCATCTTCTCCATAGCTAGGAGGAAACCATTCTTCCGGCTCATGTTCAATTCGAAACCAGATTTCTCGCTCATTGCGCTCAGTGATGCCAGCTGTTTTGTAAACTCACTGTTGCTCATAGAGAACGAAAAGTGAAAAGCATTGACATCTGGAATGTGTTCACGGAGATATACGACAGCATAGCCGTCAGTTGTTTCATCTATCTCTCGGTATTTTATATCTATGCTAAGAATATCCTCAGCGCCTACTGTGAGACCCATATTCAGACCACAACATTCAGTTTCTAAATGTAACCAAACCTACCTTTTAGGCTTTTATGATGTGACCTAAACCTGATTCCCAACTCGAGTTTTCCAGGCCATCTGCCTCTTGATGGCCCTGGCGGTAGTCGCGAGGGGAACCAGATACGATTACATTGCTGTTCACTCAGGATTGAAGACCAGCATATCCTCGCAGAACTTGGCAATTCCATCGACACCCGTTACTTCTGATGGGTACAGAGGGACATAGGCACTTACCAGCTCGCCAAGTTCCTTATCTATCATATCCATATAACGAGTCTGCTGTACGTAGCTGTTCTTCATGTAGTCGGTCTTATCTTCGTCGGCTGCAGCCTTCGGAATGATTCGATTCACGAAGACCCCACCTACAGGTATGTCAAATGCTCGCACCATCTGTATAAACCGCTGTACTACTGCAATGGGCAGTGCCAAGGGAATCGTCACGAATACGAATGCGGTTCTCTCCACATCGCTGAGGATCTCTTTCGCTTTGGCATTCTTCTCATGTTGGCGTAAGAGGTCAGCGAGCATTGGATCACCCTTTACCTCATCAACAATCTTGTCTTTTCTGAAAGAAAGCTGTACTCTGAGAGATAATGCTTCTCTTCTGCTCTCGATCATGCGGCTAAGCCAAAGATCGTAGATCTTGCTAAGACCAAGCAGACGAATGGCATTCGCCACTGCAGCACAGTCAAAGACTATGATATCATATTCTTCACCATGTTCAAGCATGAGATCAGTCATTGTGTCGAACTGAGCGGATTCCTCAAATGCCGGGTTTGTAACAGCGATATCAATGAATGCAGCGGGATCTACCGGTATGTCTGCCCACTTGAGAAAGCCTGTGATTCGGTCGCTCAGCTGATCACGATATGTCTTCATCTTCTCTTTTATGTCGACCTCGACACCCCAGAGATTCTCTGCTCCTTCAATCTTCTGAACTCCCTTCCCCCACATATCCTGCCCATATAGGGTTGAGAGAGAGTGAATTGGATTAAGAGAGGCAAGGAGTGTCTTCTTGCCGCGAGAAACGAAATATTGGGCTATTGCAGCAGCACTAACAGTCTTACCGACGCCACCTTTGCCTCCTGTGAAAAAGAACTTAATATTTGGATGCTGTTCCACAAAGTCTACCCACTTATTTTCGCTCATGATTTCATTCCTCCGTTATGACACCATCCCAGTTCATCATGATGTCGCCCACCTTGCTAATCATCTCAAGACCTTTCGGCTCATGATCAAACATTGGTATCACAGCACATACATACTTGCCTAGCTTCGTTTTGATTTCGGCCATATACTTCTGCTGCATCTCGATCCGTTCACGGAGAAAATCGCTCAAGTCCTTGCGTTCCAGTAGCTCTTTCGGATAGACTTGGTTGATGATGACACCAGTCAGCGTGATACCCATCTGTTCGAACATCTTCAATGCACGTTCAGTATCCAATATCGACATCTTCTCAGGTGTGACGACCATGTAGAATGCTGTCCGCTTTGCATCAGTTAGCATATCCTGGAAAAAGCTC
The DNA here is from genome assembly GCA_964413775.1 of uncultured archaeon. Classification (GTDB taxonomy): domain Archaea; phylum Asgardarchaeota; class Thorarchaeia; order Thorarchaeales; family Thorarchaeaceae; genus MP5-2226. Next base: position 139 of record CAYPUO010000600.1, on the reverse strand, counting down.
AGCTTCTTTCGAATTTCCTGCAACTCCGCAAGCATTTCATCTTGGCCGGCACCGGCTGTTTTCTGCTGCATTTGCCATGCAGACTCACCATATTCCTGAGCCTTTTTTCGAGTTTCCTCCATTTTCTCTACCCAAATAT
>CAYPUO010000599.1:0-2779 GCA_964413775.1 uncultured archaeon | reverse complement strand
ATATGATGTTCTGACTATATTTACCATCGGCTGTTGCGCTGTCAGCGAACAGCCAGCAGTCTGTGTATGAAACCGCATCCACAGTGACCGCGGCTTCTTGGCTTTGAACCTCTCCTTCATCTCGCGAGCCCAAATCCTTCGAGCGGCTCTATACTTGGCTACCTCTTCGAAGATATCGTTATGTGCATTGAAGAAGAAAGACAGTCTGGGAGCAAACGCATCGACGTCCAGACCGTGTTCAATGCCCAGCTTCACATATTCCATCCCATCGAGTAGTGTGAACGCAAGTTCCTGTGCGGCTGTTGAGCCAGCTTCCCTTATGTGATAGCCAGATATTGAGATTGTGTTCCAGCGCGGGATGTTCTTGGCACAGTACTCCATTATGTCGCCAATGATTCGCAGCGAAGGCGTGGGGGCTAGGATCCAGCTCTTCTGGGCGATATATTCCTTCAAAATGTCGTTCTGTATGGTGCCTCCAATCCTGTCAGATGACACACCCTGTTTTTGTGCGGCAACCATGTACATCGAGAGGAGGACACTTGCAGGAGCATTGATAGTCATCGAAGTTGTGACCTTGTCGAGTGGAATCCCATCAAAGAGAATCTCCATGTCTTTAAGTGTGTCAACGGCTACTCCAAGCTTTCCGACCTCGCCTAGCGAAAACGGATGGTCTGAGTCCCGGCCGAAGATAGTAGGGAGGTGAAAGGCAACACTGAGCCCGGTCTGCCCGATTGAAAGAAGGTATTTGAACCGCCTGTTGGTCTCTTCTGCATTCCCCATCCCTGCAAACTCACGCATGGTCCAGAGCCGTCCACGATACATGCTGGGCTGGACACCGCGCGTGTATGGAAACTGACTGGGAAATCCAAGGTCTTTCTCATAGTTGAAGTCTGGAATATCAAGAGGTGTGTACAGGCGAGCGATAGGCTTACTTGAAACAGTCGTGAACTCCTTCAGGCGCTCGGGATTCTTGCTCTCGTGGTCAGCAAGCGTCGTCTGCTCCCACTGTTCCTTTGCGTTTGCTATCTTGTCTACATCTTCCTTGTGCATCACAAGTTTCTCCTGCGTCAAAACCAAATAGCTCTCGTTATATTGCTAATATTAAGTGTTCGATTTTCGCCCTTTTTCGCTTTATCATAGAGGCTAGAACTCGAACCCTCTTCGTGCAGGCAATTTCTCTGTCTCGAGGTAGTGCTTTATTTCCCGCATCTCAGTCACCAAATCAGCCGCCTCAAGTATCTCGGCTCTTGCATAGCGACCTGTCATGATGAGCTCAATGTCCTTGGGCTTGCGCTTTATCAAGTCGAGCTGTTCATCGAGCGTAATCAGTTTCCATTCTACTGCCACGTTGATTTCGTCCAAGATGAGTACGTCGCACTTATGTTCGTCCAGTATCTCTTGCGCGAGTTTCAGACCGTCCTGTGCCATCTTGATATCGAGCGGGTCAGGATTCTCTTTGTCGACCCAACACTCCCGACCCATCGGGATTATTGTGAAGTTAGGAATGGACTCTATGCTCCTGAACTCCCCATAGTTCACACCACCGCTCTCTTCTCGCCAAGCAGTCTTCGCCTTCATAAAAGAAATAACGATAACATCAAGCCCATGCCCAGCGGCCCGTAGTCCTGCACCGAAAGCGCAGGTTGTCTTGCCTTTTCCGTTCCCAGTATACACCTGCACTTTTCCTGCAGTCGTGGGTCTAGACATGCACAAACCCTTCCTATTTCATCTTCAAAAGAAGTTCAGCCATTCGTTGCCCGAGTTTCTGGGACGATCTGATTGCTAGCTCATCATCCATTGCAGACCACCAGCCACCATCATCCTTCTGAAGCGACCCTGACCCGAATGTCCCATCCTTGACAGGACTACCTGATGCTCCAATCACAATCATACTTTGACCTAGCGCATACCTGTTGAGCAGGTCAACTACATGCTCCTGACCACCATACCTTAGACCAGCATAAGTAATAGCACCAAACAGCTTGTCTTTCAGCTGTTGGTCCTGCATCTTCATGCACCTCGACCGGTCCATGAAGTCCTTTAAGATACCAGGGACCGACGTGAAGTACGAGGGAGCTGCGATGATGATACCGTCTGCCTGAAGGAGCTTTTCCTCAATCTTCGGCATGTCATCATGAGCACTCTCTGGGCAAGGCTTCTTGCGCACACAAGCATCGCAGCCAGTACAATGTCGAATTTCAAAGTCACGTATGTTCAGCAACAAAGTTGAACTCTCCTTCTCCCCGCCCTCAGACATCACGTCCGAGGCTGCGTCAAGAGCCTTCTGGAGCAGTAGTCTTGTGTTAGAGTTCTCTTTCTTAGGAGATCCACAGATACCAACAACCAGCATTGAACAGTCCTCGCTTTCCTGTGCATGCGAGAACTAGTGCCCGGTACTTCTATCTTTCGCAGAGAGAGCATGTTACCTCCACACTCTCAATCAGTCGCTCAATATTAACTAGTCTTCGCTCTACTTCGCTCATGGATGCACCGGAGAAGAGGCATTCCATCGCTAGGAGGTGTTCTATTCCCTATACCAGCATATCACTCAATGACTGCGCCAGCTCGCTGACAACAGTGGTTGCTCCGATTCTGCTCGCGTCCTTGTGAGGAGCTCCAACCACGGTCAGTGATTTTACCCGGAGCATCTGGACATCGTATCCAAGGACATGATACGTAGTCGGGACAATATCAGCTGATGGCTTGACGGCTTCATGTATAATCTCATCACGTATGAGAATGAGGTGGTTCTCTGGAATATTGCCGCCCAGCATATTGC
>CAYPUO010000598.1:0-2782 GCA_964413775.1 uncultured archaeon | reverse complement strand
GGCATATCCCAGATACTTCAGCATGCCTGTGATGACATTCAGCACAAGCTGATCGTCCTCCACAACAAGAATTGACTGCTTCTCATGAACCAGTGCTTCAGGTTCGTGAGCATCAGCCACAGCATCAATGTCACCTGCATCTGAAGTTGCTGTGCCCTGAATCCATTCACCTTCGCTGAGACGCTGCATCATCCTGGTTGCATTCTGGCCCAGCCGCCTGATTGCCTTCATTCCCACTCTTGCCTTTTCGGGAATTGAAGGGTCTGAATCAAGCATTTCCGCCAGACCAATTATGCCTTGGAGAACATTATTGAATTCATGGATTGTGCCGCCAGTCACGTGGCCAACAATTGAGGAGTCCCGGCTATTGGCATCAGTGCTATCAGATTTCATTAGTTGTTCCTCATTAGTATTTGTGAATCTTTTCGTGATTATCAGTACCAGTGCAGTTATTCTGTACGTAGATATAGAAAAATGCTACTCGTTTCTATGCCTCTCATTGTTAACCGGAATTGTAAAACTGAACGTCGACCCCGTTCCTTGCTTACTCTTTACGCTTATCTCACCACCATGCATCTCGACAAGAGTCTTCGTTATCCATAAGCCAAGACCGGTTCCCCCAGCCTTAATCGTTTCAGAGTTCGTAGCTCGGTAGAATTTTGTGAACAGCTTTCTCTGCTCCTCTGATGTCATACCTATTCCAGTATCTTGGATATCTATCCGTAAATACTCCCCCAAGCTAGCCGCATGAATTGTTATTCTTCCTCCGCTGGGAGTGTATTTGTAAGCATTCGATAGAAGATTCATTATCACCTGATTGATGCGGTTAGGATCACCAGACACTTGAGGCAGTTTCTCAGGAACCCTCACGGCTATTTCTTGACCTTTCTTATCGATCTGAGGCTGTAGACGCTCAACGCAATCGTTGATCTGAGATGCAATGTCGAGTCTGCCTGTTTCAAGCTTTATCGCTCCTGCTTCCAACCGAGAAACCTCAAGGAGATCATTGACAATCCCTGTGAGATGCCTTACATTTCTGGATATGGTCTCCAGAAATTCGCGCTGGCTGTCTGTGAGTTCGCCAGCATCGCCGTCCAGCATCATTTCTGTGTAGCCCCCTATTGATGTGAGCGGCGTGCGAAATTCATGAGACACGAGCGACACAAACTCGGATTTCATTCTTTCAACTTCTCTCTCGTGTGTGATGTCTCTGAACACGACGAGTTGACCTAGGTATCCGTTACTAGCGTCACTTACGGGAGCTGCATAGACCTCCAATTCGCGCTTTTGTGGCCAGACCTGTAATACTACTCTCTTTTCACCATTTCCGCTCTGGTTCTCAGAGTCAGTCAGGAGTTGAAAAACCTCGGCTTCGTTTTCGAAGACTTTGGACCAATGGGTGGTCAGTGTTTTAAATCTCTTGCGAGCCGCCGATTCCTGCTTGAGTGCGAAGAAGTGGCTGAATGACTTGTTCTGCCATAACATCATATCATCCGGAGACAGTAGTACCATAGCCTCAGCGGTTGCGTTCAGCATTGCGTGCATCTCACTTCTAGCCTGCTCTAGAGCGCCTGTCACATCTTTGAGCTGTTCCATCAAGGACATGACACTTTCAAGCATCTCTCCTTGCTGCTTCTCAATAGTCTGATGCAGAGAAGACAGATTTCGTTTCACAGCAACATAATGTGTGATTAATCGATTCTTCGCCTTAATCGGGCTTATTGTCATGTCTTCATGACACAGAGAGCCATCTTTACACTTGTTGATCAGTTCGCCATGCCAGACTTTTCCCGACGATATCTTTCTCCACATCCGCTCATAGAATGACGGGTCCTGCTTCCCAGATTTCAGAAGTCTAGGAGTCTTTCCAATCGCTTCTTCAGCCGAGTACCCGGTCATCTTCGAAAATACATTGTTGACCCAAACGATTATCCCGCTAGAATCAGTAACCATGATTGCACTTGATTCGAGAGCAATTGACTGGATCTTTTCCCACTCATTTCCCCGAAGCGTACTTGGTGCAGTCGTCATTCGCAGTTCACCACTATCCAGATATTACAGATTTTATCCACCCGGCAATAATCACAGGGTCGCATCTCCGGATAACCTTTGAAAGATGAAGCTTCAACTTGGTGGGAGAGTATTCCCTTGGATCTCCAAGATATATCAGAGGAGAATGGTCTTCGCCCTTTGAGCATACTCCGGATATGGGATTCACAGAATAGCTGTGTGAGTGTTTAGCGGCGATACTCTGCTTCCGTTTCCACGAACTCCTGCGTCTGTCATATCTTATTTGAGATGAAGTGCCATAAGCCTTCACCATCTCGTAGATATGCGTCACTTTGTTATGGGTGGTCATCAGTTCTATAGCGAGCTGCAATCGCTCTGATTCAGACAGACTCTGAAGCTTGCCGCTTTGAATCTGCTCTGTCAGGTCTTTTCCAAGGCTACCTCCCAATTCGCTCTCGAAGATCTCTTTCCTAGCCTGTTTGTTGACCTGTAGTAGCAGGGATTTGGATATCTCGTCCAACTCAGCAGAAACAATGCCTTTACTTTCGCCTTTTTCTTTGGCTGTTTCATTACTTGATGTGTCATTCTCAGGTATCGGGCCCAACAAAAGAATCATGGACTCGTAGCAAGCTTTATTCCAAGTGGAGAGAGCACGCATAGTTCTCCCTCTAAGCTGCTGCCAAGCAGTGACGTTTCTCGTCGCTGTTGCATCCACGAGGATATTAGGACTAATCACATTCCATCCTGTCCTAGTCCACGATGACACTATCAC
>CAYPUO010000597.1:0-2785 GCA_964413775.1 uncultured archaeon | reverse complement strand
TTGATGTCATGGATGCGCAGGTCCACCAGGTTGTAGCTGCTATAGCGATAGCCCAGGACCCCAACGTACTTGATGACCCGCGAGGCGTTGTCGCACTCCCCTATGGGGTACGCATCACCAGAACCATCAATACTGGTCATGATTCCACCCTGCCCACCAGGATACGAGGTCCACCATAGCTTTCCAGTCTTGGTGAACGAGCTGTAGATGTAGGGAGAGTTCTGAGAGTAGGACCCTCCATTCTGCGGGTAGAAGATGACGTCGAAGTAGCCCTTTGTCGAACCGACCCACGCATCTCCCCAGTAGACCAGGAGGACACACTGCATGTTCTCATCGAAGAGAGCAACGTAGGTATTGCCCATTGTGCTCGAACTCTGGATCAGCTCGCCAATGACCGAGAACTCATCCAGCTGGTACAGCCTGAACGGCCGGTCAAGCGTGTGGACGTAGATAGGTCCATGCCAGCCGGTGCCGGTATCAATCGACGTGAACTCCATGTAGCTCAGTTCGGATGCGATGGCCAGCCTGCTATCAAATCGAGAGCGACCTCTGTCATGACTGTAGGGTTCCCGCGTGAGTCAAGGATTTCAAGTGCCTTAATCTCACTAATCTCGACCAATTGTATCACCGTGATCTGAATTTCCTCTCTTTTCGCCTATGGCAGTATGTGACTTCAATTTATGTTAATCCGTATGGTGTTTTTCAAGATTCAGAGATTCATCCGCGAGTAGCAGAATGGGAATCAAGTACCCGTATCATAGCATCTTCATTCGCCACCTGTTTCTTCAGAGGATTTCAAGATTGCAATCGTGCTAAGTCTACAGCATATCTAATCACTAGCTACAGCCTACAGGTGAAACATGAGAGAGAATCCATCATTACAAACTGCAGGAAACACAATACAGACTTAACTCAAGAAAACTCTTATTATGGAAAAAAGGAGGGGGCAAAAGCCCCCTATGGGATCTACTGGTAGAGCGAGGTTTCAATCCTACTCATGAGTTCTGAGCCGTCCATGCTCGGAAATCAATCATCGTGCGATCGGTCCTCTACGCGATTGTCGAGCGAGGCCAGTTTCGCGGTTTCACTCAAGGGCTTGTTGCCTCTCCCGTACGCCACAAGAGCCAAGTAGGCGGTAAGAGCAGATACAAAGCCATACACAAAGAGAAACCACTGGCTGATTAGAAAGAACGCTAGATTGACTGAAATGCGATGGACGAGTTCCCATTCTCTCGGATGGGTCTTGTATGATGTGATGAATCTGCCTCTACCCAAAGTTTCATTGTAGTACGCGCTCTTGACCGCTGTTTCCACTTGCCATGCTAGGAGAATGAGGATTACAGCTGGAATCGCAAGCAGCAGGAATAGAAAGAAGCCATCGTATTCAGGTAGCAATCCTGTGAACAGCACATCCATCTGCATTTCACCACCATCCAACAATCATACCCTGATAGACAAACGCAAGAACCAGAAAGATTGCGAGTGAACTCCATTTAAACACGTTGCTCATGGTGGAAAGCACTGGGTTGAAGTTGCTTGGCAAAGTCATACCTCTCCATGTAAGTAACCGTTTCACGATACTTTGACCTAGGCATGTGAGACGGTCGTCCATTTCAAATCTGAATATGCCTACAAACACAGCCATGAAAACAGTAATGCATATATTCCGTGCCCACGTGATATCGAATCCTGCTGCAAATCCTGTCAAAATGTAGGAAATCACAACACCATAGAATAGTGCAGATAGGCCCAGTGCAACGCCAGCCGCAGCAAGCCAAGGACTTGCGGGTTCGAGTTTCAGAGCATCTGCAATGGTCCAGGCTCCAAGTGCAATATTGAAAGTTCCAAGTGCCTCAGGGAAAATCCCTGCTGTAGCCCAACCTTCCCACCAGCTTACAGCCTCTTCGACACCCATCATTTCGAGTATGTAGTTAATCACCTCGCAGCTGATGACCGATACTGCGCCCAGAAGATCCACATTTATGTTGAGCAAGACACCGCCGGAAGGATTGAATATCTTCATAAACACCTTTGGCCACCAATCAGCAACCCAACCTATTGCAAAGTAGTTACCTATAGCATTCATTGTCCAATCGAGAATTGTCTGAACACTAGTAGACAAAGCCGTGCCAACTTTCGTACCGTCAAACTCGCGTGTTTCTTGAGGTGTCCCGGGAGGTGGGTCCTGTGTTGGCGGAGGCAGCGACGGAGCATTAGGGTCATGCACATTCAGGTCGCAGATCACATTTATGTCGTGTATCCTCATCTGCACGAGGCTGTACGAACTGTATCGACCTCCCCACATCGCAACGTACTTAATCACTCGCGATGCGTTGTCACACTCGCCTATCGGGTATGCATCTCCTGAGCCGTCAATGCTGGTCATGATCCCACCTTGTCCACCGGGGTACTGGGTCCACCAGACCTTTGCTGTCTTGAAGAATGAGGTGTAGATATAGCCGGACTGCTGGTAGTATGCGCCTCCATTCTGTGGGTAGAAGCCTATGTTGAAGTAGCCCTTCTGGCTACCGACCCACGAGTCGCCCCAGTAGACGAGCATCACACAATGCCTATTCTCGTCAAAGAGTCCCACGTAGGTCTGACCCATCGTGCTCGCACTCTGGATGAGCTCACCAATCACTGAGAACTCGCTTAACTGGTACAGCCTGAATGGCCTGTCGAGCACATCAACGTAGTCAGGACCATGCCAGCCAGAACCGGTCACAATCGAGGACCATGTCATATAGCTCTGACCTAAGGGGACACTGAGGACACCATCAGCTGG
>CAYPUO010000596.1:0-2794 GCA_964413775.1 uncultured archaeon | reverse complement strand
ATACCGTCAACAGGATGTGCTGCAGCATAATCTGAGCATAATCAATGCCTATTGGAGCCTAATAGAACCACTTCCCATTATGGCACTAGTCGCTGCATTCCTGAATCTAATGTACTACCTGCTAATCTCGATATTTGGTAGGTTCCATGACTATGTGATAATGCGGTCAATTGGTGCAAAGCCTTCATTCATAGCAAAGACAATGGTTGCGGAAGGTATAGACGTTGGACTAAAGGCAGGAATACCTGCCATTATAGTGTCGTCTATCTTCAGTATCTTCTTCCTTGTCCCTGAAGCAACTTTGCCCAGCATTTCCTACTTACCTGCAACTGCAGGTCTGATATTAGCTACATTGCTCTTGGTTGTCTTTATTGCGGCGATTCCGGTGTACTTCCTCTTCCAGAGCAGGGGTGACTTAAGGGTTTCAGAGTTTCCAGTGTAATTGGAAACGTTCTTTTAGCTCTGCAAGTGCTTGAGTTGGTGAGGAAGGATTCATGGCCAGCGACTCCCAGGAAACTGATGAGTTCTCAATACACTGGATTCGAGATATAGTCGATGAAGTACTCAAACGCGATGTCGATGAATACATCATCTCCTCAGGAAAGAGCATGAGCGGCGCAGTTCATGTTGGATTCATGAAAGAGATAGTTATTGGAGATGTCATTAAACGAGAACTTCTGTCAATGGGGAAGAGGGCGAAGACAATGTTCGTTGTTGATGACTTCGACCCCATCCGATCATTTCCTCCAAGTTTCAAACTAGACCCTGAAGAGTATATGGGTGTTCCATACTCAGACGCACCTGATCCAAACGGATGTTGTGAGAGTCTGGGAGCCCATTGGGCAAATGAACTAATCGAAACATTTCCGGAGTTTGGTGCCAATCCAGAGGTAGTCTGGCAGTCAAAGCTGTACAAAACAAAAGAAATGATGGACGCTGTTAGGATCTGTCTAGACCACACACAGACAATTCGAGACATCCTCATTGAATATGTTGCAAGGGATTTTGATGAGTCGCAAAGGGCTGATTATATCAGTTCAATGAAGGACTGGTATCCTGTATCGGTGATTTGTCCCATCTGTGGTAGATTACAATCTGGAGGAAAGGGCGAGATAGTACCCAATCGTGTTACTGCCTACAATGCAAGTTCCGGAGAGATTTCTTATACGTGTGCACACTGTGGTCACTCTGACACTGCTGCTATGGATAAGCTCCGATTGAAACTATCATGGCGAGTTGATTGGCCAGCAAAGTGGTATGTACTGGGTGTCACATGTGAACCTGCGGGTAAAGACCATGCAGTGAAAGGTGGTTCCTACGATACGGGTCTTGAAATGTCAAGAAGGGTATTTGGTCATACTGGACCTGTAAAGGTACCCTTTGAATGGGTCCGTCTTGGAGGGCGTGACATGGGAACATCTAGAGGGTATGTCTTTACGCCTCGTGCATGGTTAAACATAGCGCCTCCTGAACTATATCGGTACATGGTTATCAAAACTGATGTGGACCGTGCTAATAATATCCAGACCGATCTAATTCCAGACTTGATTGATATCTATGAGTCCTTTGAAAGGACATACTATGGGTTGGAAGATGCAGACGACGAGAAGAACGAGTTAGCAAAACTTCTCTATCCTTTAACCGAAGCAAAGCCAGTTAGTGAGGTATACATCCCCAAACTCTCCTTCAAGTTTTCAATTGTGACATCCCAACTTCAGACAATACTAGATGAAGCAACTATAGTGGATAGATGTTATGAAGTCTTGAAGAAGCAGTATGGGCTCGAAGAGATTTCAAAACGATCACGTGAACTTATTCCCATAAGACTTCAGAGAGCTCTTGCATGGGTGAAGGAGTTTGGAAGTGAACAAGACTTAGTTGATGTTCCTGAAACAATTCCCGCGGATATTGTGTCCACCCTTACTGATGAGGACAAGAAGTTCCTGTCCCAACTAGTTGATGTCTTCAATACAGAAACTCTTGATGACGAAGAAATGCAGTCTGCAATATTCAACATTGCAAGAGAAGCTCATGTCAAACCGAGGCGCGCATTTCTAGTGCTATATAGACTCCTGATATCACGAAAGTCCGGTCCAAGACTTGGACCATTCATCAACCTTCTCGGTCCCAAGTGGGTAGCTAACAGAATCAAGAGTATACTTTGAGGTGAAACCTGTTCGGGCTTCTGTCCTCAACACCTTTATTAGTAGAACACAAGGCGTCGCGCTGTAATCCGGACACGTGAAACTAATGCTGGGCAAACTAAGAGAGCAATATCAAATGGTTGTGATGCCAGTAGGGCGAATTCTTGCTAAGCAGGGCATCACTCCAAACATGATCACTGGACTGACGCTTCTTGTTGCAATGGCTAGCTGCTACTTGTTTGCAATGGGTGGTTTACTGCTTGGCCTAGCGGTTATGATTTTAACAGTCGTAATGGATATGCTTGATGGTGCCGTTGCGAGAGCTTCAAATCTTATCTCGAAATTCGGTGCAACACTCGATCATACATTGGATAGATATGCAGAGTACTTGTTTATGCTGGGCCTTATGCTTGGGCCAATAGCGTCAACCCAAGTTTCTTGGTGGCCATATGCTCCAGGTGATACATTCATTCCATGGTTCTGGGGCCTGTTTGCTCTTTTTGGCATGGTCATGGCGAGCTTTACCAGAGCAAAAGCTGAATCAGTGGGTGGAATGAAGAGCTGTGCTGTAGGGATTGCTGAGAGGCAGGAGAAACTGATTCTGACGATTGTTGGGATTCTCTTACTCGCGATTCCGACAACCAACATAT
>CAYPUO010000595.1:0-2798 GCA_964413775.1 uncultured archaeon | reverse complement strand
GCAGATACCATTCTGCCCCAGGTGAGACTCGGACAAAGCCAAGAATCAGGTTTCCTCTCTTATCATCAAACTCATACACTCCAAGAGTGTGCTTCTCCGAACCAGTTCTGATCTCTAGCCACCCCCGGCGGAGATAGTACTTGAATACGTCCCTACAATGCTTTCGCACCTGAGAGAAGAGGTTACGATACTTCCGCTTCTGCGATGCTCGGATGCCCCACCTTTCATAAATAAAGCGATTCGCAAGCGTGTTGCTAGAAACAAGTGTGGACATCTGATTCTCTTCAGACGATGTTATTACATCTCTGAGCCTTCTCCTTAGCACATCTGGTATTGAAGCCAGTGTCGAGGTGAGGAGTTCAGGTGGGTCTTTATCACGACCAGGACTTTCATTTGAATCGCGCGGCAAAGTGGATCTCTCCACTCAGTGATTAGAGCCATTCCTTATAGACGACGCGCGTATTTCGCTTTGTCTGATGATAAGTGTTATAAGGAGACTTCAATGAGCGGACCAAGCCTCATGATTATCTGCCTGAGGTTAACTACCATGTCCGAGCAAGAATACAGACACATCATAAGACTGGCTGGCCATGATATTGACGGCCAGGAAAATCTACTCCAAGGTATAACAAAGATTAGAGGGGTAGGTCTTAGGATTGCCAAGAGCATAATTGAGCAGTTGAAACTAAATCCTGCTGACCGACTTGGCTTCCTCACTGATGATGATATTTCAAAGATAGAAGAAATCGTACACAACCCTATTGCTGCGAAAATGCCTGCATGGTATGTCAATAGGCCCCGTGATAGAATGAGCGGCAGGATGTTGCATTTGATAGGCTCGGACCTCGACTTTGCAAACAGAAATGATGTAGATAGACTGAAGAGAATCAAGTCTTGGCGAGGTACACGACATTCACTAGGCCTAAAGGTAAGAGGACAACATACCCGCACTACCGGCAGAGGGGGCGTTGCGGTGGGTGTATCAAGAAAGAGAGAAAAGAGGGAATAGGGTGGTAGAAAATGGGAGATCCAAGACGACAGAAAAAGAAGTATGTGACCACCAAGAAACCCTTCGATACCGACAGATTTGAACAAGAACTGCAAATGATTGGAGCATATGGCCTGCGAAATAAAAGGGAGCTGTGGCGACATAGAACAGAGCTCTCAAGATATAGAAGGACTGCCAGGAACTTGCTTGCTCTACCTGCTACCGAAAGGAAACAGATGGAAAGCGCGCTTATCACCAAACTTGTGAAACTTGGTATCCTAACTGCGGAACCTAGTCTGGATAGCGTTCTTGACCTCACCCTTGAAAATGTCCTAGAAAGAAGACTCCAGACCATCGTCTTCAGGAAGGGTCTGGCATGCTCTATGTACCATGCCCGTCAGCTGGTGACCCATGGTCACATATCCCTTGATAACGCTCGAGTTAATACACCTAGCAGAGCTATGACTGTTGAAGAAGAGCAGCGTCTTGGGTATAGTAGAAACTCACCTCTTCTCGACGACTCACACCCGGCCAGAGTTGCGGCTTCGGACTTGGCAAAACGCATAGCTCAGGAGCCTCAAGAAGACACTGACGGTGATCCGGAGAGGGAACCACGCCCGGGTGATGAGAATTAGGGCTTTGGAGATGACAAGTAATGAGTGACGAAAAGCCAAAATGGGGTATAGCCCATATATTCGCTTCATATAACGATACTATTGTTCACATCAGCGATATCACTGGGGCTGAAACGATTGCTCGCGTTTCTGGTGGAATGATGGTTAAGGCTGACCGAAATGAGTCATCTCCGCATGCAGCCATGCAAGCAGCTTTTCAGGCTGCCCGAGAGGCGAAGGACAAGGGCATCTACGGCATCCATATCCGAGTGAGGGCGCCTGGTGGACACGGCCCAAAGACTCCTGGCCCAGGAGCACAAGCAGCAATCCGTGCTCTGAGTAGGGCGGGCCTAAGAATCGGAATCATCGATGAAGTAACACGCATGCCACATGATGGCACTCGAAAACCAGGTGGCCGTCGAGGCAGAAGGGTCTGAACTCCGGGTACTAATTGTTCCACATGCCCAGACTATGGAGCATACCAATTGGCTATTAGTGCATATGGCGTGAGGTTGACTCGTGCAATTCTTGATGTTGGGCGCGTCAGGTGTCTTTGTGCACTCAGCGGGGGAAGATAAAGTCCAATCTCAAGATTTCGAGGCAGATATGATGCATTCTTCTTCGTGTCTGTAACCTTATTCCCGCATTTCACACATCTGAAGCCTTTATTCCTTCCAGCGCTCTTCATCCTATGCCCGCACTGACAACAGACGGGATTAGAGAAGTGGACATCCTTTGCAAGGTGAATAGTTTTCATTCCCTCTATGTTGAGAGTCATTCCATGCGTGCGCGACTTGGGGCGGACACCAACATGGAGGACTATTCTGTCACCAGTGATTAGCTTCATCACAGCCCAACGGAAATCACCTGTTGGCTCGTATGCGGCGCAGTCAATTTGCGCACCAGCATCTGATACTCTGAAAATGACATGACCACCTTCAATTATCTTGGGTTTTGTCGCAACTTTACAGTCCACGCTAGCCGACATATAAGGGCGAAGCATTGAGATAGGAACTGTGTGACTTAGATGTTCGCCAGTCCCTTGGTTTGTCCTGAATATCAGGTGCCTTTCGCTTCTTTGAGCGCTTCTCACCATTGATGCAGCTCTCGCTACAGCACTAGGGCTTTCACCACGGATTCCGTAAAGCACCGGGTCAGGTCCTTGTGGCTCGATCAGTATTCTATCAGAAGTACTA
>CAYPUO010000594.1:0-2800 GCA_964413775.1 uncultured archaeon | reverse complement strand
TAGAACGTAGCTGGCTTTGTCCTCTATAGCGTGCAAGCTTGCATTAAGAGCATCTTCAAGCATGTTCTCAGTGTATTCAGCTACCTCATTGAATTCCGAAACATAAATCGGCTCGGTTTCGTAGCTCAATAGATCTGCCTCGGAAGGTGATATGATCAGCTTTCCCGAATCGATTAACCTCTTGGCCATCAACATGAACGATTTAGTGCCTGATGTTTGGGGCCTAGAGATTCTTTGCATAGCGAAAACAGAGTCTTTCCCAGCCAGAGCTAAAGAACCAGGCACCATCTCATCAGGAGTGTTCAGAATGGCAGGAGCAAAGAGAGTATGTATTGGATTCGCTACTTCTATAGCAACCCCTTGCCTAAGGTACTGCCGCACTCTGAATGCATCGAATGAGTAGAGTTTCTTTTCAGCTAGGCACCTCTGTGTGTGTTCATACCTGAACCAGTAGTTGTGCCCACTGATGGGCTTGATGTATTCGACAGACTCACCTCTGGCAACCAAGTTCTTTGTCAGTAAAGAGGCGAGTACTGTCTTTCCTGAGTCGAACGGAACCATCCCTAAGATGAGGACTCTCTTTGACATCGGAAAGCACTTCAGAAAAAAGTGAAAAGAGGAGCCGATCAGGCTCCATATTCTGTTCTTGGCACTACATAGGCGGCATTCCGCCCATGCCACCCATTCCGCCAGGCATTCCACCCATGCCACCGGCGCCGCCCATATCAGGAGGTGCGCCAGCCTTGGCAGCAATCACATCATCAATCCTCAGGATCATCTGTGCAGCTTCAGCGGCTGAACGAATCGCTTGATGCTTAACACGTACTGGCTCAATTACGCCAGCCTTCATCATGTCGGTTGTCTTTCCGGACATAACATCAACGCCCATCCAGATGCCTGTTTCGCCAGCATGTTCCTTGTTGAGGTCTGTCATGGTGTCAATGGGATCGTGACCACCGTTCTCAGTCAGAGTCTTCGGTACAATACGAAGCGACTCTGCAAAGGCTTCAATCGCGAGCTGCTCACGTCCCTTCACCTTGCCAGCATAGTCGTCAAGTCTCTTGGCGACTTCAGTTTCTGTTGAACCACCGCCTGCAACATAGAATGTATCCTCAACAACATTCCTGACAACACTAAGTGCATCATGCATTGCTCTCTCGGCCTCATCGACGACATGCTCAGTGCCTCCGCGGATGACAATCGATACTGCTTTCGGATCCTTGCAGTCTCTGACGTAGACAAGCTTGTCGTCTCCGATCTTTATTTCTTCAACAGTTCCTGCATGGCCGATGTAATCCGCAGACAGCTCATCTAAGCTTGAGGCAATCTGTGCTCCAGTTGCTTTGGCAAGCTTCTCTAGGGTGCTTTTCTTAGCCCTGCGAATTGCAGCAACTCCTGCTTTGGCGAGGAAGTGCTGTGCAACATCATCAATACCTTTCTGGCAGACCAGCACGTTGGCACCAGAGTCGACAATCTTGCCTACCATGCTCTTGAGCATCCCCTCCTCTTGGTCTAGGAATGCTTTGATCTGGTCTGGGCTGTCTATCTTGATTTCAGCATCAAATTCGGTTTTCTCTATCTCGATTGCCGAGTCGACAAGTGCAATCTTTGCGTCTTCAATCTTTCTTGGCATAGCAGCATGGACAATCTCTTTGTCAATCACCATACCCTTCACGAGTTCGGTTTCATTGAGACTCTTACCTTGCTTCTTGATTACCTCAATCATCTCGATGTCTGCCTTGTTCTTACCATCTACGGGCTCTGCAATCTGGAGGACGGCATCCACTGCGATTTTAGAGAAGTGTTCCTTTGAGCCCATCACAGACTTGCTGTTCATTGAGGTCTGTGCGATTTTCGTTAGGACCTTCTTATCAGTCCCTTCCATGGATACACCAATCTTGTCAAGTATCTTCGTAGCCTGTTCCGCAGCCTTCTGATATCCGCTGACAATAATAGTTGGGTGAATCTTCTTTTCGAGGAGTTCCTGCGCTCTCTTGAGGAGTTCTCCTGCGATAACAACGGAAGTTGTGGTTCCATCCCCAGTTTCTTGGTCTTGACTTTTTGCAACTTCAACGAGCATCTTTGCCGCTGGGTGCTGCACATCGATTTCCTTTAGGATGCTTGCACCGTCATTTGTAATTGTGACATCGCCTAGCGAGTCAACCAGCATCTTGTCCATACCACGTGGACCGAGTGTGGACTTGACTGCATCAGAAATGACGATACCAGCCATAATATTGTTGGACTGCGCGGACTTACCGCGAGTTCTGTTTGTGCCCTCCTTGAGAATAAGGACGGGTGTTCCTGCTAATTGTCCTGACATTTGTTTTTCCCCTTGGGTTACTTTTTCACACACTCATCCTCAGGATGATGTAGTGTATTAACCTATAGTGAAAACTGTACATGCACTTCGGCATGTAGTTCTGATAAAACTGTGCATAGACTCCGCATAAAAACCTTGCTTTAGGAACATCTTATTTTCGGAAGTAGATTCTTTTCTTGCAAGCGAGAGGTCCCGCATGCAGAATTTCCATCCCCACTTTTCTCCCATGAGTTCCTCTAGCATGCCTGCGAGATATCCGTTTGTCAGATAGCAAATCGGTCCACACTGATCCATGTTCTTCTCCTTGACAGCAGACCTCACGGGGTACTGACGAACCATGATATTGAAAGAAGGCTGACCGAGGTCATCATCATAGAAACGAGAATCATTGCCCCCGTTCTTCTTTGCCTCAATGCTCCAGACTCCTTCGTACCTGTCTCTAAAACACAACTCCCAGACCACGAGACGCTAATGAAT
>CAYPUO010000593.1:0-2801 GCA_964413775.1 uncultured archaeon | reverse complement strand
CCGGCTGCATCAATTCCACTGTTTAGGAGTAACAGCGTTCCATAGTTGCCTAGGAATGGAAGATATCCTGCTGCATTCGCAGCTGAATCCTGGCCAGCAAGCATGCTCTTGTACCCATCGTACCATTCCTTCATGCTCTCGCCCAAGTTGATGCCAAGTGCTTCGTCCAGCCACCCTTCTTGGTTCATGAGTTCTAGCCTGTCTTCAACAGTGTAGTTCATGGTTGTTGACAAGACTGCATTCTTGACTGGTGTATGTCCCCACATGTTCATATGGTTGCTCCTCGCAATGAGTTCCATATATGCGTCCGCTGTGGACACGTTATAGAGTGCGTGTTCCTCAGATATCATCTGTGAGATGCCATAGATGAGAATGCCACCGCCATCAGCATCTGCTTGGAAGCTTATCGGATTGGCATAGCTGGTTGGGGTGCTACCATCCACAATGCCATATTGCAGGTACTTCCTGCCATTGTCCGAGAGATATTGGAGGCTGACTGACCACATTGGGTTATAATCCGAGAGGTCACCGAAGAGCAGTTTTCCTGTCTGCGTGGCTGTGCTTCCTTGTGTCGTCCTCGTGAGTTCCATCGTACTTACTGGCATCCACAGGCCTTGTACCTCTGTTGAGAAGGACACATACTCACTGTTTCTGTTCTTGACTTGCCAATAGAATGGTGTCGTCATGTATCTTGAGCCAACGCTGTTTGGAGTTGAAGCAAAATACGCCCTGTAGTTATACGGATTGATTTGCCCATCGCTGCCCTTGAAATCAACTTCAGTAACAAATGTGCTACCATTATTCATACTAGATGAATGCAGTTCATATGGATTATAGAAATCATTAGGTTCTAATTCGATACTGTTTATTGTGGTACCAAATGCATTCTCGACCACCATGTCCACTGAGTCATCCCAGAGATTATCAAGTGCAGCTCCTAATGACTCATATGAACGACTGATTTTTGATGCCACCAGAAACTGATACCTTGGTAGATTATCTCTCATTACTATTGCTGCCGTTATTGTTCCAGTATCAAGGACTGGCAACGTCATGGCGAAGTCTTCATCTATGCCTCTGTAGGTGCTCACACTGAACTCTTTTTCTATTTCCATATCTACCAAGTTTATTGAAGGGGTTGATCCGCAGCCAACAATCATAGCTGACACCTTGAAATTCAGCAGGTCAACGAATGACTCATAGAGAACGTCAATGTCAGACAGATCAAATTCGACTCTAAAGACAGTATTTGGTTTAGCACGTACAATGTCGCTCACACCTTGCGAGATGACGTAGTTAGTCTGATTGGTGACTGTGCCCCTCTCATATTCAATGGCATGTATGCTGCTGCTAGCGTTCCAGACATAGTAGCCATCAATAGCAATAGGTCCTGAACTCACTTCTAGGCTATATGGGGTGTTAGGGTCCATCCAAAGCATTTTTTCAAACATCATGTCGATGTATATCTTTGTTCCTCCAGGAGCTAATAATGTCCTATAGGGTCCAGCACCGTTCTGATATCGTGTATTCCATTGTGTAAACCACCAGTTCTGTACTGTCAGTCCGGCAGGAATTGCTTCAGGCACGTTCTTTGGTTCACTTGCAAGGTACACCTGTTTCTCTGGGTCAAAATACGCGTCTTCGATATCGTATGTATATGTATGAGAGCTACTCCATAGCTCTGGGGTGTAGGATTCGCTAAAGAGACCCTTCTCCGGAATATCGGTGGGGCCAAATGATGTCGTTGCTCCATCTGCATGCGCCCATGCATCATCGAGCTCCATGTCCAATACCCATACCGGTCCACGGGGCCAAATCGATGTAGTACCGTCTGCGTGAGTAGAGATATAGAACGGAATGTTGCCGTCTGTGGTGATATACCCATTCATCTCAAGAAACCGCTCGACAATGCTACCCTCGTATTCTCCCATGAAGATGGTGTCTGGAACAGTGTCAGAGCTCATGATGACTGAGCCCGACGTCTCGAAGAGAGGAGTGAATACATGACCACTCGGGTCATACCCGCCAGTATTGATGTCGCGGAGCATGTATCTGAGCAGATCATCAGCATCAAGAATGACCTTGATTCCGCCGATACTCTGACTCACAGAAATGATGTTCACCTTGTCGGTAATAGCTGCTGAGCTCTTATAATAAGACGGTGAGTCAAATTCCCGCAGCCTGCCGGCATGGTCCATATCATAGTATACTGCTGTGAGCCTACCATGTTCTGGAACGAAAGAGTGGATATTTGCAACTGACACTCCTGAGGGAGGAGTAACCTTTACCTTGAACGCATTGACATTACTCGCACCGTCTGCATACATTCTAAGATAGAGAGGGACAAGTCCAGTGCGCAGGTATACAGACAGCATGCCGTTGGCATCAAGCGTCATTTCCTTTCCGCCTATGTAGACAAGCCTGTTGGTACTGGTGCATGGGTAGAAATTGAAGGTGTAGTCACCGGCGGCAGGGATGTCAAGCACAGTGAAGTAGTGTTGATAGTACTTTTGGAACACCCATTGTGACATCTCTTCCGTGTAGCCACTAATGTAGTTCTCATACTGACTTCCTAATGTTGCATTATAGATAGTAGCAGTGTACCAGCCGTTCATGAACTCAATAGCAGATTCTGCAGTCTCATACCTTGACAACTTCTCTGGGTCTATTCCTAGAACTGACCTGCTGAATCCCATGTTCTTCGCCGTGGTAAGGCTCCATGTCGAGCAGTTTTCCATGTTCCATCATGTTCCGATTGTATCAGTCATCTCTGTAAGGTCGCCATATGAGAAGTCCTCACG
>CAYPUO010000592.1:0-2807 GCA_964413775.1 uncultured archaeon | reverse complement strand
GATATTCGGTTTCTTAGGACCAAACGGTGCAGGAAAGACAACAACCGTGCGGATGCTTACAGGAGTGATATCCCCTACTTCCGGGACAATCTCAATCCTAGGTCTACAGATGCCGAAGTATGCTAATGAAATTCGGAAGAGCATTGGGGTTCTTCCTGAAACAGCAAATGTCTATGTAGACCTTACAGGTCAACAGAACATGGACCTGTTCGGAAGCCTATATGGTCTGCGAAGAAATACCGTGGCGGAGAGATCTACACAATTCCTCAAAAAGCTGAATATCTACGAGGCTAAGGACAAAGAGGCGAAGACTTACTCGAAAGGAATGCGACAACGACTGAGCCTTGCAATGACCCTTATGACCAAGGGGGAGATCTTCTTCCTCGACGAGCCAACCTCTGGTCTTGATGCAGAAAGCTCACGAGAAATTTGGGAAACCATATCTGAGATGGCCACTGAGGGACGTACAATCCTCCTGACAACCCATAATATGCAAGAAGCTCAAGACCTCTGTACACGGGTAGCTATAATAAACAAGGGAAAAATCGCAGCAATTGACACGCCGACGAATCTTCGGAGGATATTCGAGAGGCGTCAGAGTGTTGTCATGAGCTTTTCAACGCCTATTCCTCATGAAATGATAGAAGAATTATCTCATATCGAGGACGTACATATCAGTAGCAGTGCAATTCGGTGCTACTCCTCAGACCCTGGAAGTATGTTGACAGCTCTAGTGGAGCTGGCTAAGCATCAAGGGGTCAAGGTCCTCTCTGCATGTACAGAATCTGCTGCTCTTGAGGATGTCTTCCTCGAACTAATACGATCAAGGAGGGTACTCCCATGAGTGATGCTCCGAGTCTCCGAATCCGTCAGGTATTTGCTATTACTAAGAAAGACATGAGGGTCTATTACTCAAAGGGACCCACACTGATTTTTGGTCTTCTCTTTCCCTTCTTTTTCTTTCTCTCTTTTGTTGTGGGGAGAAACATGGATCCGGCAGCACTGATGCCTGGTCTTATTGCTATGGTTGTCTTTTTCTCGGCAACAGCTGTTGGGCCGGTGATCTTTCCAACTGAGACCAGAGGCTGCACTCTGGAGAGGATAATCTCTATGCCCGTACCTCTCTGGTGTATTCTCTTGGGTGACAGTCTTGCATCTACGATATTCTGCCTTATTTCAAGCTCTGTGCCGCTTGTGCTTACAATAGCACTTACGGAATTGAGCTTCATTCGTGTTGGACTGACAATTGTAGGGATTGTACTGGGGAGTATCTGTTTTGCATTTTTTGGTCAATTGATATCAGCTCCTCCGGTGGATCAGACCTCCACTATCATGATGATTGCGACCATGGTGAAATTTCCTCTTATATTCATCAGTGGAATATTCATTCCACTAGGTGCCTTGCCCACATCACTTCGTATTGTGGCATTCCTGTCACCTCTAACTTACATAGCAGATTTCTTCTGGTCATCGGTAGCAGAAACCTCCTTGCTTTACCCCTCAGTCGATATTGCAGTGATAATTGGATGGACCCTCCTTCTTGTAGCAGCGTCATTTCAAGCTCACAAAAGAACTCTTGAGAAAAGGCTGTAAATCATATAGTCTATTCTAGATCAAGTGACCCTGTATGTGAATGGAGGAGGATGATTCCTCAGAACAGTGCATTATTCGTCGTCGAATCATTGCTTGTCCTGTCTTAGGACAGGGGGTGCAGGCGACGACGGGATGTGCAATCGTATGGTTGCCATCAAGGGACCTACCCCCCTCACGCCGTTGAGCACCCTATTTCTCTTGCAGTTGTTAATATTCTTGAGTGGACACTAGGTCTAGTGTTCCTTTTTCAGATCCTTCAACTATTCTCTTTTTCTTCAATCGTGAGAAACGTAGAAGTCTACAAGTTTATATACTTTGTCGGTAACTGAGTTACTGGGTGTTACCAGTGTCTACAGTCAAGTTCGATCTCAAGGATGACTTGGAGGAGCTACAGGCTCGTCTGTATCTTGACACACGAAAGCGTCTAACGAAGAAGGAGATACTGGAGATTGTCTTCAGAATTGGAGTTGAGAACTACGACCTCATAGTGAAAGAGGTGCGATTGATGGAGTATCCTCTGGATGATGATGTCATTCAGAAGGTCCTCTCCTTGGCAGAGGATCTGGGACCTGGCAGTGAAGACCTCTCATCGAGAGTGGACGATGTGGTATATGGCGGTGGCTCTGTGTGACTGTCCTTATAGACAGTAATGTCATCATTGCCTTGCTGAACACTCGAGATCGGAACCATCCAAAAGCGAGAGAGCTTCTTACCAAGCTTAAAGATTCAGACTATGGTATGCGGCTCACGATTGATTATGTTTTGGATGAAGTGCTTACAACCCTATGGATGCATACACAACAGAAGGATGTAGTAACCAGGGCATATACACTAATTCGTCGTACTCCTAAATTCATCAAGTATGAATACACAACACCTAGAATCTTAGACATTGCGTGGGAGAAATGGGAACGCTATGCGAAGTGGCCAGAAAAACCCTTGAGTTTCACAGATTGTTGCATTCTGTCATTCGTTGAGACTAATGATGTGGGATACGTGGCCACATTTGACTCTGACTTTGCAGGTCTGTGTCACATTGTAGTGTAATAGTCAAATACAGAAATCACCCGAGTAACAAGAATCTTGTGGGCCTTGGAGGGATCAGACAAGTCCATCCGCCTATCTAATTGAATAAATTTATTCGTAGCGGAAGCTGCGTTGGAAGAGGATGAGAGTCATCTCGTCTTCCATCAATCACCTCCTAAGATTCTCTA
>CAYPUO010000591.1:0-2807 GCA_964413775.1 uncultured archaeon | reverse complement strand
ATAGATAGTACAGCAAGAGGCTTGCCATCCATATTGAATACCTCGACCTGAAGAGTCACCGTGAAGATAGCCCACCACTTTCTCTTCCTATCCTTGAAAATACGGACTGTCCTTACGTCCCCTCGCTCCATCTGATTAAGATGGAAGGATGAGATTGAGAGTGGAATCATGAGCTTGTCGTGTCTTGCGCGTCCTTCAACGGCTGAGTCAAGAGAGTCCCTGAGCTTCAACCAGTGCTTAGGCTCAAGTTCTGAAGAATACACCAGCTCAAAGCGTTGGACGAACGCGAAACGGGGAAGTTTCCTTTGGGAATGACTCATCGTCTTCAAGGGTTTTGAACCTCTAAGCTCAAGATAGCTCTGCCACATGGCGATAGCAGTATCTCGGCACTCCTGAAACTCGTTCGCCGAGATGTTCGGGAATCCTTCCTTGAAATCGTGCGCCACTTGAGCTCTGTTTGCCTTGCCCTTGGATGCAGTAAGGGTCAATACATCCAAGAGAGAGGCATTAAGCTTTGTCCGTTTGCGACCTGTGAGCAACTCATCTTCGTGCTGTTCAATTACTCCAAGATATGCCTTAATGACCCGTGTGTCCCTCCCGGTAATCCGGTTGAGACGAGTCCTCTGTGTATCAGTCATGGTGTTCCAGTCTATCGGGACTTTCACGCTGATGATAGTACCCTTGGAGCGACCCATTCTTCTTCACCTACATAATTTAAACTTCTGACCTGTTCCTGTCGAGTTCACTCCCCTTATTGTTGAGTGAAAGGCTAATGAACTCCTACTTTTTCATATCTATTTCATAATTTAAACTTATTAAGCAAAATATGAGATATGGCGTAGTATACCAAATAACCGTATTCTATGCGCTATAATATAAGCAAAAAAGCAGGAATACTTTATATATAATTGTACAGTCACTATTATGGATTAATGATAGCAACAATATGTTTTTGCAGCTATCTACAGAGTTGCGAGAAATGGTAAATGAAGGGGTTCTACTGCACTCTCTAACTACACTTCTACCGTGGTCCAACAAGGAGGATCCTCTACAGTCAAACTCAGTAGAAATACTCTGTACAAGTGTACACAGGATGGAAAAAATATGACACCGGATAGATTGACCACCTGCCCAGCACTCGATGAAGTGGACGAATACAAAACGAGGGATCTTCGAAGTGTGTATGTAAAGAGCCCTATCATGAAAGGTATTGCTGGACTGCTCATTGAGTCTAATTGGACCATTGACCATGAAACCCAGACAATCACATTCACGTCATCAAGTCTAATTTCTGCGTTTGAGAGAGTACCACTGACACCTTTCAATGTCCCTGATAGACATCTACGTGCTGTTCGCAAATTTGGTGCCTTTCTTTTCGATGCAAGACGGTTTGATGGCTTGGTCTTATTTCCATCTTCTAAGCCCCACATGGGATTCTTGGCTGAAAGAGGAGAGGAGCAGGAGGTTTTCGTTGAAAAGTCAGATGCGGAGATATGGCTGATCCAGAAGGAACCTCAAAAAAGCAGTGTAAGTGAACGGAAGTTGACAAAACAAGAAACACGAATTGCACAACGGAACAGTGCTGAAATCAGGACCGAATTGCTACGATTGATGGTACAGACTGTCACTGGTACCAATGCACAAGCGCGACTTCTGACCCTTTTAAGAAGAGGGTGTGATCCAACAGAGTTAGAGAGAATATGGGGTGATGCACACGACCACAACGACCTCCCAGAAGGCCTTCGAGTTCTTCTCTGGAAGGAAACGGAAGAGAGGACGAAGATATAGGAAAGGGATACCAGCCTTTCCCGCCAAGGTCTTGGCTACATCTATCTATACAGGTCTCTCAGCATTGGTCAGATTGGCTCAACGCTTACTCACCAATGACCCCGAGGTCATCCGACTTGTCAATGAGATAACCTCCATGTGGCAAACGGCCACAAAGGAATATGAGAGGTCGAAACGAGAGGGAACCCCCGATTTCTCGTGTATCCTAGCAGTAGAGCATAGCCTCCGGAAAAACTTTCTTGCTATTCTCTGGCGGACCACCAAACCCTACGGAAACACGGAAGAGAAACGGGTCTATAAATGGAGCCAAGGTACCATAGGGCCGCTGAACAGCCTTCTGAATTATGCTGGTTCCGTTCTAAGAAGCATTGCCATGAGATACTTTACTTTCCCCAATGTTACCTACTATCAAGTACGAGAATTCCCAGACGGTTCCGTGAAGGTCCTCCCGAAACGTACCACCAAGAAGTACCTGCCAGGGAATAATGTGAAGACCTACTGGATTGCAGTCTATCCGGGAAACGCAAAGCACCCAATGGTCAAGGTACGACATCCAACCCTTCCCGAGATGGACTTTGTTGACATGCTGCGTGCACATGTTGTCGAGCTCGTTCGACAATGTTTCATCTTCAATGTCCCTGAGAAGGCAAGTAGGCAGTACATCCGACTACTGATTTACCGATTACAACCCTACTTGGACTGGATCTACACAAATGGGAAGTCTGGCACGAAGGCATTCTGGGCCGGTGGTGACAAGGAACTCCAAAGCATTTTGCATGAGATACAGGCACTATACGGAAGACAGGTCGGTAGGGCAGCACGGATGAGTCATCAGGGAGATAATAAACCAGTGCATCTTCCGTCAATCCAAGACATCGTGACTCAGCTTCTGAGGAAATGTAACAATGACAAGTCTGAAGACATGAAACAGGATATCCTTGAGTTCCTCCGACTCTTTGGCTTTCCCAATGATGAGCACAAGAATGTCCATGTCCATTGGCGCATAACTGAAGAGGTCC
>CAYPUO010000590.1:0-2813 GCA_964413775.1 uncultured archaeon | reverse complement strand
GACTACGACCGCCTCATCGAGGAGTTTGGCACTCAACGCATTGATGAGAGCCTCCGGAAGAAGATCTACAAGTTCACTGGCGAGAAGCACTTCATGCTTGAGCGTGAGCTGTTCTTCTCGCACAGAGACCTTGACTGGATTTTAAAGGAGTATGCAAGAGGTAACAAGTTCGTCATCTATACCGGAAGAGGCCCAAGCGGGAATGTACACATCGGCCACTTGGTGCCTTGGATATTCACGAAGTGGTGGCAGGAGAAGTTCAATACACGCCTGTACTTCCAGCTAACCAATGATGAGAAGTTCTGGTTCAATCAAGATCTTGAGTATGATAAGGTTAAGCAGCTCACTTATGAGAATGCGCTTGATGTTATTGCGGTGGGTTTTGACCCTGAGAATACCTTTATTCTGCAAGATATCGAGCACATAGATCTTATGTACGAACTGGCGACGCAGGTCGCTAAGAAGGTCACATTCTCAACTGCAAAGGCTGTGTTTGGTTTTGACAACAGCATGAATATTGGCGGAATCTTCTATCCATCCATGCAAGCTGTTCCTGCATTCATCCATTCTTGGATCTATGGGACTAAGACGCCCTGCATCATCCCTTGTGCCATCGACCAAGATCCTCATTGGAGAATAACTCGGGATGTCGCTGAGAAGCTTGGGTACTATAAACCCGCCTCCATTCAATGCACATTCTTGCCAGGTCTACAGGAAGGCGGCAAGATGTCATCATCTAGCCCAATGTCTGCAGTATACACAACTGACACTGCAAAGATGGCCAAGAAGAAGGTCATGGCTGCATTCACAGGTGGGAGGGACACAGCTGAGGAACAACGAAGACTCGGAGCAAATCCTGACATCTGTTCGGTCTTCAAGTACTATAACTTCCTGTTTGTGCCTGATGACAAAGAGTTGGCTGACATCGAACGGAGGTGTAGGAGTGGTGAGATGCTATGTGGTGAATGCAAGCAAATCCTTGCACCTCGCTTGGTGGAATTCCTTGAGAAGCATCAGGAACGACGTGAAGAGGCAAAAGAGCGCATCCACGAGTTTTCTGCGTCACGGCTGCGCGAAGACATCAGAAGGTGAGCCAAAGGCTCATACTTCTTCCCCCATTTTGCTTGCTCGGTTTGTTCTCGGAAACTGCGAGCTAAAGGGAGATGTATCCTTAGTCATACCTAATCATGTAGGTGTGTGCCATGGCAGAGGATGAAACTACGAGTTCTCCCCATCAAGACGCAGGGTTCTTAAACTCTGGTGCAGCTATAGGCTGGGGCGCAAGTGAGGTTGGACCGATGGAGAGAGAAGAAGCCAGCAGTGCAGATGTGTATAGTCAACATGCCTCACTGGACCGCAATGAACGCATGCAAGCGATTCTCAAGCTAGGCGTTTCGCTCGCCAGCAAGGACTATGGTGGATTCGTAGATCTGCTCGTAGCGACCCTTGAAGACGGTACACTTGAAACAACCGGCTGGAATCGAATTGCCATCAAGGCTGCTCTGGTAGTATGTTCAGAGAGAAACCTGTCAGTTTTGTTCAAAAACGGCGAAAGAGTGACCAGTCCTGTGACCTATCCAAAAGTGGGCCCCCTTTTAGATCTGTTCGCGGAGTCTATATTCACCGGCGTGTGGGACTAGAAGCATTCGAATCTGTTTTTCTCCGAGTTTAAATTAGTCCTACTGAACGTTATTGTGGCATTTCCAGCCCGGAGCTGCAATAGTAAAATGGCAACCATTCAGAATCAGATTGAATCATCCACAACGGCCCCCGGTGAACCTTCATCCCATCTGCCTCGATTGCTTCAAGTTGCGATGATTATACTCGCAATTGGAGTCGTGTGGCGTATCATAGATGTCATGGTACTAGACCTGGGGAGTACATGGCTCAACATTATGCCATCCAAGATAGGTCCCTTGCTTGTCATGCTTGTTGTCCTAGCGAAGCTATATGGCAATCAAGAAGCGAGGGGGGTTTTGGGTTTAAGGAGCGACAGGTTCCGGACTCATCTTGTGATTGGAATTCTGCTCGGATTCTCTTTTTATTTCCTTGTTGACGTCGCTGGTTCAGTGATCTATCATTTCATGATTAATGCGTCCTACAGTCTTGCCCTATCCATCGTGAATCCGGGGCTCCTCTGGTATGCATTCATCTTCTTCTTTGTGAATGCGGTCTATGAGGAGACCCTATTCCGCGGACTGCTTCAAAACTCCTTCAAGGCGAAGGTGGGTGTGAAGCGGGCCATTCTCTTCTCGGCCATCATATTTGGTGTATGGCATGCAGTCTGGCCCGTGATAAATGGTGCAGGGGTGTCTGAATTCATTTCTATGGTGCTCCTCTCAGGGATGCTTGGCGCATTCTTTGGGATTTACTACGAGAAATTCTCATCGGGAAAGACTCTCTACGGAACGATTACTTGCCACACGCTGATTAATTTCCTAAATGAGAATTTCAAGATTGGAGCGGCCATTTCGACTCAAGGTCCCGACTTCACTTTCAACGATCCCCTCTTCATGCTAATCTCAGTGCTGATATTCTTTGGTATGATGTTCTTCTACTACCGGTTCTCATGGAATCAGCGAGTTGAACAGGTTGAAGGTTTCAGTCTGAGACTGAAAAGCCGTCTACAGATGGTCTTCAAGGGCCGGGAACGTTAGATAGAATTTGGAGCGATGAAAATACAATGCAATTGACAATTGATATGGCGTTCACGTCTGGGATTTTGGCGGGTGTTATTGCTCTCATTGGAGGGATATACCTTGCGAATCTCTGGCGAAAACAGCCAGCTCGGCTTCTAACAGACCTTCCTCTAG
>CAYPUO010000589.1:0-2815 GCA_964413775.1 uncultured archaeon | reverse complement strand
GTATCAGAGTTCATGGAAATCACAGTACTTTAAACAACAGGGCCCAGAAACAAGCGTTGAAGATACTCTATGGCTTACGCCCAAATCATTCATCTTTCTCATTCGGCCCTTACTGAGAGGTAGGAGGTTCTCCATATAAAGGTCAGGCTTCTGGAAGTGGAGATTCAGTTTGAGCTCTGCTACATCCATACGCATTCTTTCACAGTTCCACAGCTATGCTGAGTTGTTCTAGACGCTTTTTTTCGCACACTGGTTCTCCTGAGTCACTATCAATAGCCATGCACTTACCATCAATCATCCCAGTTTCACTCTTTGCCCGTGCTATGGAGTTACCCTTCAGCCCAGGAGCGTCCAGTATGCCAAGTCTGACAGCATCCACATAGCTCTGCGGGTCAGTCAGAGGATTACCTGACCGTCCGCTTCCAAGAGATGCAATGGTATGAATCAGGATGCTAGCCTCTGACATCAGCTCGTTCTTTCTGGTTATTATAGTGTTGTCAGAACGTGGGTCTGGCAAGCCCAGAAGGGAGTCTGCGACTACTCTCCGGGCTATCTTGCAGCTCTCGATTATATCTGCTGAAGTTGCAGCATGGTCAGCCTCGCAGAATCCAACAACATGGACTATGTTCGGATTCAGCATCATCCCCGTGTATATGGATGCGGCTAGCTGTCCCTTTCCCATATCCATGTCTTCTGGATATGAGAGCAGCCCTGGGCGTATTTCCCTGATCGTCCTGAAGTTCTCATCTTGCAGTGACTCAATCATCTCGATTTCTGCAAGCATCTTTGCAATATCCATCTTGGGTGAGGTACCGAGGGGGGTGTTCAGCATGTATTGAGAGATGTAGTGTCGCACTCCGAAGGCCTTCGCATTATATGCAGCCAGGTATGCCATTGCGACCGCGATCGTGTCATGTGCGCCGCGTAGGCTCCAGTGGTGCGATTCATTTACCTCAACCGGGATATCATTCTTGGCATGCCAGGCGAAATTACTCTGATTCTCTGAGATTGCTTCCAGCAGGGGTCGCTTACTCCTGCCATCGAGGACGCTATACCAGACTAATGGTGTGGCACACCACGCATTATGGATGGTGTCACTCAGCATCTCAGCCCATCTCAGTAGGTCCCTGGTCCCACTATAACACCTGAGGAGCGGGTAGTTGCCTCTTCTTGATGCCGTATACAGTGCTTCGAGTTGAGAACGATCCCTAAGGGGAACGCCGCCATCTCCTTCAAGATAGTCCACCATTTCATCAGGATGAAAGAATGCTCCCTGGGCGTTCTGGTCTGGTCCAACAGAAATGACATCCAAGACCTTCGATTCCGCTATTGTTGCTACTCCCTTTAGGGTCTCATCAAAATCAGGAAGACCAAAATGGTGACGTATGAGAGGAAAAGGTTCCTTCCATACAATCCGCTGGATTAGGCCTTGTGGATATGTCTTTGTCCCTAGACTAGTATGCCTACCCTGCAGAAAGACTCGCACATCATCACTCGCGGAACTGCCTGAGAATATCGCCTCAAATATGCCAGTTCTCTCGGCGACAGACCGAACAGGATTGGTGCATCCCAGTATCCATCTTGCTGCCTGCAGGTCACTATTGCCAGCAATGAACATCTGCAATCGCTGAAATAGGCTCCTTGCACTGGCGGATGTAAGCCGATAGCTCACTCCGACGATGTCAGGCCTGTACTCTCTAATGGCTGCCACCAGATCATCAAGTGCTACGGCAGGACCTAGGAATCTCGTTCCATACCCTGCTTTCTCTGCAAGTGTCACGAAGTTTAGCACTCCAGCTGTGTGAACACAACTACCAATCGCAGCTAATAGGATTCTCTTCTTTTTCACACCTTCCATCCGGTTGACCTCCGTTCATGCGCTTTTTTCACTAGGATACGAGTGGTTATTTTCCACGTAATGTACGATCTCACATGGCGTTAGTCCCTCAAGGCCAAGCTTCGAGAGAGTCCTTCCAGTAGTTAAGAACGATATACTATACAGATGTGTGGCAAGGTCGATAATGGAGTCAATGGTAGGCGTTTCAATTCCGGCTAGTTTACCCAAGCAGGATATCGGTACAAGACCCGTAGGTACATCCTCCAACACATATCGGTGCTCTAGTGAAGTCGGGCTCTCTATGGTGCGATACGCCCCCACGTTCTGGACACACTCCCAGAGGGAATCTCCCTCAACTCCATAGACACCTCGAAACCACTCTATGATTGATACTGGGGACGAAATATACGACTCAGCGACTCGAACACGTTCGGCGTCCATCTTCTCGATCATCTCGCCAACTGACTGAGAGATTGCTTCAAGGTAGTGCTTGTAGCCTCCGTGTTTTGATTCTAGTAGCCCTGAGCACAGAAGTGTGGGTGTGGGATGTAGCATAGCGCCCATGTTTTCGAAGCCGGTTTCCAAGACGTTTTTGGCTTCAATGAATTCAAGAGGCAAATGACTGAGTTTTCGGAACAGCTCTCGGTTTCTCGAAGAAGGAAACGCACTTGCTTTCACACCGTTCTTTATGCCAGAGAGATAGACCGAAGTGACATCTCGAGCCCGTGATACAAGGCTGAAAGTGCTTGCTTCAGCCAGCAGTATTTCCTCTTCGCATCCCATGCGCTGAAGGCCGCGGTGAAATTCGAGCGCGCCGCCCGTCCTGCCTGGCATCAGCAGAATGATTTGACCAGTTTCGAGATATGGCGCCATGATTCTGGCTAGGTGCTCGTGTGCATTTGCGGGCGTAGTGACTACTAGGATATCTCGTCCTCGCACAATCGACCGTATATCATCAGAAACTTCTGAGAGATAAGC
>CAYPUO010000588.1:0-2817 GCA_964413775.1 uncultured archaeon | reverse complement strand
ACGAGATATAGCGAGGATGTGGGCGAAGTCCAACGCATGTACATCAAACCAGAGTATAGAGGTAGAGGTTGGGGAAAGCAATTGTTGAAGAACCTCATAGATGTGGCCAAGGAAATTGAGTATACCGCCTTGCGATTGGATACCGGTGGATTCATGGATACAGCTAAGTATGTATACACCAGTGTTGGGTTTAGAGAGATCTCTGAATACGCGGAATCTGAAGTACCGATTCCATTGAGACATCACTGGTTCTTCATGGAATTAGAGCTGTAGGCGGAGGTTTCAGGTTTTCGTGATACTTGAGTGTATTTCGTTAGGATGAGTGACCAGACTCGATGGGATTTTTAGCAATCATAAAAACCGCTCCAACAATTACTCCAACAATTCCTAGGAAAAGCAAGATATAGAACAGGCCACTAAGTACTTGAACCGCGGCTGGACTAATACCAGTGATAGCAACAAGAAGTGAAACATTCGTGATTGTTGTGAAAACAACAACAATAACTAGACAAATGATTATGTATCTCAAACGAACTATCTCGCTAGAGATGCTATTGAATCTCTCCTCGTCTGACACGATTTATCCCTCATTTTCTGGATAGCCCATTCTCTCTCTTAACGATTGCTGTACAAAAGAAAGAGATGTGGTGGACCGGCTGGGATTTGAACTCGGAATCTACTCCCCGCTGGAAGTTCGGTGCCATTGGGCTATATTCCTCTTCGTTCAAGTTGATAGAGAAATCCAAAGATTAGGACTGGAAGAATGGCAATTTCGATTATAACCATGCCCACGAAGATATGAACAAGTAAGAAAATCACAGATAGACTCAGGAGTTCCAATAGCATCTGGTGCCAATCTAGTCTCTTCTGAAGAGATTCAATCTCTTTTGCAAGGGTCTCCTTATCATCTTCTCCGCTCATTGAATGTCTACCAACAGCACTGAAATAATGAGGCGACATAATAAATCCTATCTCCTTCAAATGCCGCTTGCATGACTAGATTAGTCTCTTCCGGGGTGACGGCCTTTCGTGCCTTCATTTAGTAAGAAATCGACGAGCTCCTCAAGAATGAATAATGGTGGACCGGCTGGGATTTGAACCCAGGACCTCCTCCACATTGGTCACACACTGAGTGCGCCACAGGGGTAAGCATAGTCTTTGAACTTGTCTTTAAATCGGACTATCTGGCCATATGCTACACGAGCTGAATGTGCAAAGTCGTTTCCACGGCTATTCCCCCGTGGGACAAAGATATAGTCAAATCATAAGAGCACTGATTCTGCCACAACCCTTGGGAACAGTGTTATGTCACGAATGTGTTGTCGCTTCGTAAGGAATCGAATCAGTCGCTCAACACCCAGACCGCCTCCTGCGCTTGGTTGCAATAGCCCCTTCCTAGCATATTCCAGATAGGGACCAAAATGGTCGGTGTGTTGCTTGCGCTCTTGAATCTTTCTTATAAGAATCTCATATTCCACATCTCGTTCACCACCAGAAAGTGCCTCATGGTAACCTTCAGGATAGAAGAGATCGTAGTTGATATAATGACCTCGGCGTTTGGGTTCTTCCTTATCGTAGAACTCTCTCTTGAAATCGGTAATCCAGAACAAGTCCCTCTCGCGATTTGAGATCCCAAATTCGAACTCTGATCCGAACTCATCAAACAAGTCATGACTCGAATATACACGAAATGGTTTGCGGGGGATAGTAATCTTAGACTGGAGCCGCCCTAGCTCTTCGGAACAACTGTCTTTCACATTTGAAAAGACATGAATCATCATATCTTCAGTGAACGACCTGAACTCTTCGGCTGTTGCATCTCTCAGCTCGATGTCAACTTGTGTGAATTCCAACAAGTGTCTGTTACTTGGCTTTTGCTCAAGCCTTACATTAGGAGACATGATATAGATGCCCTTGACATCCAGCGAAGAGATTGCCACCTGCTTGTGGAGTATCATGCTTTTCGTGAGTAGAAGTGTTTGTCCTTCATATTTGACACTTGCATCATATACTGGGTGGTTCAGTGGATCTGTAATTGGAGATAGAATGACTGGCATGAGTTGAAGGAGTCCTTCTCGATGTAGAAAGCCGTGAATGCTCATTAACGCCTCAGTCTGGATGCGAAGGACATCTGTGATTGTACTTTGCTGGCCCATTTGATTCGCTGTTGTCTTCGAAAGAGAAGATATTGTTATGGAAATCACCTTCCATAGTACCAGACTAATTTGAATGATAAAATATTGCATTCTTATTTGGAAAAATAGTCAGTTTGAACATATTTATGAGGCTCTTATGGAATTATTTTCCATAATGACAGGACTGGATGAAAAGGACCGAAAGATCATATCGATGTTGAAAGAGAATTCAAGAATGACGACGGGTGAGATGTCAAAGAAAAGCGGCATACCCCAGACGACAATACACAATCGAATCAGGAAACTAAAAAAAGAGGGAGTCATCAAGCGGTTCACTATAGACCTTGATAGAAAGATGCTTGGCAAGGGACTTGTGGCATTCATTCACTGCTCGGTTTCATACCGAACAGATAAGGGCAAGAAAACAGATCAATATGAAGTTGCCACAAGGGTCAATGCAATGCCTGAAGTAGAAGGGGTATCTATAGTCACAGGTGAGAATGACCTGATTGTTCGAGTGGCCCTGAAAGATGTTGATGAGCTGAATGACTTTATCATATCTAAGCTTAGGAATATCGATGGGATTGAAAGGACCATGACTAGCGTCGTGCTATCTGAGGTCCAAAAGGACATACATGAAATATAGAGAATGGTGGACCGGCTGGGATTTGAACCCAGGACC
>CAYPUO010000587.1:0-2821 GCA_964413775.1 uncultured archaeon | reverse complement strand
TCTCTTCCAAATATCAGTCCACTAGCCGTAGGAAGTATTTATAGATGTCATTAAATCAGAATCTTAAGACACTGCAAGGGCTTGAAATCGGCTACCAGAACTCCATAGGGGTTTTGAGAAGGAAACTCAATACGAAGATAGCCAAGAGGGCAGTCACCATTGTTGCCTGTCTAATCCTGGCGATGCTTGAAGACCTTCAGAAACGAATACCCTCGGCAGACATCTTGTTCCGGGAGCTCGGCTGGAGAAACAAACACAACATACATATCTCAACTGGCCTCTCTCAGAAAGTCATCTATCGCGAGTCTGGGATTATTGAACATCTCGTTGATCTCGGCGTCCTCGAGATGAAGGACGCTCCGAGCCATTGGGGTCAGCAGAAAAAGCACTACAGGATCTCTGGTGACTTCGTCCAGAACTGGTTGGTGATAGAAACCTGATGTTACTGACCATTTAGGGCGTGAAACATGGATTTGATCAGGGGATGTGTAATGTTGGCCCTGTATTGAAATGTCTGGTGTCCCCATGGCCTAGGATTCTCGCGCTCCTCAATCAGCCCCAGCTCGACTAGTCTATCTATTATTCCACTTTTTCCATATGTGCGTCTCTTTGAGAGGCCTGTATGATTCGCTATCTGATTCCTGTTCCTCCACCCTCCATCGCCTACTATACCTAATGGCTCGTCCCCAGTAGACATCGTTAGGCCGTCCTCCTCAAGGGCCAATAGGAGATGTTCGAGTACCAAGTACTCATCACGAAGGAGAAAGCTCGAGAGGAGCGTCTTATACTCCTCAGGTTTCCAATCCTTCAGGAGGAGGAAAAAGCTAGCTGTGTCGGCTGGAATGTCCGCCTGATGCTCTCCAGTACGCGGCGTGAGTGTTGAGAACCGTAGCAGATAAATCACAACCAAGACAATGATGATAGTCGCTGTCGTGCTAATGACGGAAAGCAGGAGGACTGGTGATATGTCCTGTAGCAGGAAACCAGTTGTTCCAGTGCCCGACTCGACCCACACCATGCTATCGATGCCTTCTAGTATTCCACGAGGCAAATGCCATTCATCTCAGGCAAAAGGCAATCACCTATATCAGACTTCTGGAAATGTCAGAATAGCACTGTTTTGGGGGTATGAGGCCTGTGGCATGCTGGCTCGCATAATGCTAACAGTGAAACTTATCCTTTTCTCCGCATGAGAACTTGACTACGGCCATGAAATGATTATGAATATAAGGAATCGAACATACCCCTAGGGTACCAGATCCGGTGTAAGGAAGGGTACTGTCTTGGCATTGGTAGAGCTGCTTAAGATTATTCAGACGCATGGGCTCAATCCCCCTGAGGATATGGAGATAGGGATTGAGGACACTGAGGAGAAACGCTGGATTACTGTAAAGAAGATAACAACTGCTTTCATTCGGGCACTAGCTCTGGACTTTGAGTCCCAGAAGGAGAAGGGCTTCTTCATGGTTGAAGAGCTAGGATGGAGAAATAAGTACAAGATCTATTTGTTGAGCAGAGATTCCAGCGGGAAAAGACTATCTCATAGACAAATCTATGGGACCACTATTATTGAGGACCTTTGTGACAACGACTTCTTAGAGAAGCGACCAGCCAGATCCCGCTGGGGCAACCAGAAGGGGGAGTTCAGGCTGAACCTCGACTTCTTGCCGGTATCCGATTTCATAATCGAATCCGTTCGATTGTTCATAGAAGGTCATGAGGACTAGATTGATTCTCATCCAATGAGCATATCCTTTTCCCCGTTATCTCATTCTGATATGATAAGATCACCTAACCCCGCCAACCTGCGCAATATTGTGGTGATATGGCTTGAAACGAGTTTTTGTCTACTAGATGTGCCGTATTCTAATCCCTTAGATGTGGATCCCGATATGCTGGCTGCGCTTCTGAGAGCAATCCAGAATGTTGCACATGATGGTTTCCAGTCGGTAGGATGGAAACAACATACGATTCTCCTTGAGACTAGAGAAAGGTTATTGGTGGTTTTGATCAAGAAATCGAGTTCGGATGAGAATAGCATTCGCGAAAGATCAAGTCGTGTGGTTGTGGACATTTCAGTGAGGTTTGACAAGCATCCCGAGTGGGCTGAACAGATTCGGAACGGACGAATACAGAATACTCGAGAATGCATGCTTGACATTGCCCACGGATTCCCCACTTTCTAGCATAAGTGAAGGTCTAACTCCTGATTTTCTGCCTCACAATGAAAAGCTGTATTGTGATGTTGGGGAATTCAAGATCAACCCACGCTTGGTTGAAGACTGCATAGATGGAAAGAGAACAGCTGGGCAGATTGTCGAAGGATCTAAAACCGACTGAGCTACTTTCATCGGTATACTCTCTATTCTCAAATACTTCAAGCATATAACGCTCACAAGGTATCCGCCTGAGCATGACATTCTGAGGTCAACCCGATTACCGCTAGATAACTCTGACTATTTTGACCTTCCTCTTGATGGCCTAGATGATGTCATCAAGGATTTCGACGGCCGCAGCGACATCTGTACTATTGGGAAAGGAATGCGCTTCACATGAGTATTGTTCTTTTTGTCGCTAAGAAGCTGGTAGTCAAGGGACTCCTCACACATTGCTAGCAGAACTAATCCTGACAGTCTTCTGCCAGACCAAAAATGTGTTTTTGAAGCCACCTGTTCTCTAAGGGGGGCATCCGCCTGATTGCTTGCGATTTGAGAAGAGAATCCCATTCCTCCACGAAACCAACATAGAGCCAGAACTGGGATAGACTGTAGTATATTCCACACGCTCACAACTTCGAGAGCCCCTATCTACATGTCCTCAG
>CAYPUO010000586.1:0-2821 GCA_964413775.1 uncultured archaeon | reverse complement strand
GCCCGTATGGTAGCAATGCTTTCCTTCTCGACAGCCTCTGTGAAAAGTGGATTCCGTTCCCCGGAAGCTTCAGACTCGACAGCCTGTTCTCCTTTTTGTCCTGTGTGAAGATTTCCGTCGCAGACAAGGATTGAGGCGGCTTCCAGCTTCCGTGTCTGTGCGAAAACATACAGAAGTGAGCTCTCCATTTCAACACACTTCACATTTGCACGAGTCCAAAGGTCAAGTTTCGACGCCCCCGGTGATTCATAATAGACATCGCTTGTCAGGCAAATTCCTGCAGCAACACGGTCAGGCGGCAAAAGCTGCTGTATCTCATCATAGAGTGCACTAAACCATCTTGGAGTTGCGACTGCAGGATATTCTATTGGCGCATAGTTCAGACTTGTACGTTCATCTCTCACACAAGCAGTTGGAACTACAACATCACCAGTCTTCAGAAGCGGGTCAATACCACCACACGACCCAACACGTATGAATACTCTCGCTCCAAGGTGTGCCAGTTCTTCGATGCAGATATGTGTTGAGGGAGTTCCCATTCCAGTCCCGGATATTGTGACTGGAATTCCGCCAGGAGTGTAGGCGCGATAGGTCAATAGACCTCTATATCGGGCTACTTCTTCAGCATCCTTCATCTTCGAGGCAATTAGCGGGACACGATCGGGATTCCCAGCAATGAGAACAATGTCATGGACATCGCCCTCCCCTACTCTCAGATGAGGTTGTACTCTACGTTTCAGAGATATCACCAAGACTACAGTGAACGTAAGCTCCTTTTCACTGTTGGGCTTATAATTACCTATTGCTCAATCCTAGCGATTATACATTTGACGCAGACCCACTTCCCATTGATATGGAATACCTTACCGAAGGGGGGAGTAGAACTACCACATACATCACAGTTAGAATTTCGGTGCAGGTAGTTTTCGGATAAGAAGACGAGCAGGAGAGAAACAAGTTTTGTAATGCCCTGTGGTGCCTGCATCAGTGATTCATCTCAGGAATAGAGTAGGGATGATTCCTTATTAGCACCTAAGAAGGGAGTTGCATAAGCAAAACATCTATTTTGTTGCGCTGTTGAGATTTACATCCTGACGGAGGCTTCCTGTCAGTAAAGGTATAAGGATGAGATCAAGATAGTCAATTTCACGTACTATTGCTACCGATGCGGAGCGCAGAATACCCTTGAACTACCGGCACCAAAGGCTCCTGACTATCACCACGAGGGACTGAAATGTGCCTCCTGTGGGGATGAAACGCGAGTCCTGCTGTCCTCTTGCCCAAATCCAGACTGCAGCCACTATGTCTTTTGGATAGACGACATTTCTATTCCTGATGTTGTGGTTGGATTTGCAAAATACATGGTCCACAATATGCAGACAATGATTGACAAGGCGGCACTCCAAGGCGCAGCAATCTCTATTGATACACCAGACAGGTATCCTATCAATGCACGGTGTCCGTGTGGAACCAACTTCTCGGTCGACATAGTTATTCCAGATCTGGACTGAATGCTAGTAACGAAAGCACCTCTTCAGATACTTGATAATGTCAAGGAGCCTTCAGACTATCGTGTACTAGTAAGCAAGCTCTTCACGGTATCAGGAATATCTTCAGGCCTAGACACGACTGCTATGCCTTCCATATGACGCAAGGCATCTGCGTTCCTGAGGTCAACCTCTCGGGTTCGAATCTTGTAAGTTACGCCATCAGGAGCAATCGTTTCAACAACGCCAGGACGCTGGTCGACAGGATAAACAACGACAGGCGTTGACCCCTTAAGTGTCTGTGCAACAGCATTTGTAATCAGAGTGTCAGCAATGCCATAGGCAATCTTGGCCGTGGAATTCGCTGTGAGCGGTGCAACAACAAAGACATCGTAGTACCCAACTTGCAGGGGTCCTGCAACAAAGGGGACGTTAGCGTTTGTCTCCTTAGTGACCCTGTTGAATGACGTGTTGAGTGTTTCCCACAATCGGTATCGGCGAAGCATTTGTTCAGCGGCTCGAGAAACAATGACATATGTTTTGACGCCTTCAAATCCCTTGAGCGTCTGCATCGCGTCGAGTACCTCTTGAATCCTGTCGCCCGAACCTGTAATACCCCAGAGAACTCTTGACATTGTAGGTCACATAATTAACTGGTGCTCTCGCTCAAATATGTAGTCATGCCACTTTTTCACCTTTGTAATCATTATTTAGGCGTTTTAGTTATCAGTCGCCGTGGTGTTCTTGTGTATCGCGCAAGTGTGGGAATAACCACTAATATGAGATTTGAAGCGACAAAATGGATTGCTGAGAATGCAGACTCAATGGGAATACATCGCATTTGGATTGGCGAGGATATTGACATTGGGCAAGACATCTTTGTATTAGCTGCTTCTATGCTCCTTCACACAGAAGGA
Organism: uncultured archaeon; assembly: GCA_964413775.1. GTDB lineage: Archaea > Asgardarchaeota > Thorarchaeia > Thorarchaeales > Thorarchaeaceae > MP5-2226. The sequence goes on along the minus strand of CAYPUO010000586.1, from coordinate 417 downwards.
GTAAAGATAGGAACTGGGATTGTACCCATAGCAGTGCATAAAATTCCCACTCTTGCAAGGGGCACTCTGAGTCTACGGCAAATTGGAGAAGGAAGATTCTCTTTCGGGACAGGCATAGGTGGAATCCAGGACCTGAAGAGAAGGGGAATTCACCTGAAGAAGCCGGTCACAACTCTCCGTGAAACCATCAAGTGTCTAAGGGAACTCTGGGCAGGCAAAACAGTGACACTGCAGACTGAGCTTTTCACACTTGACGATTATTCATTGGGACCATCCGTGAAAACGTCCATTCCAATCTTTCTGGGTGTTAGGGGGCCACAAATGCTTAGACTTGCGGGAGAAGTAGCTGACGGTGCAATCCTTTCAGGACCTCTTGACTATCTACGATACGCAGTGAAGCAGATCAATCAAGCTGCA
>CAYPUO010000585.1:0-2828 GCA_964413775.1 uncultured archaeon | reverse complement strand
AGGTTTGGTAATGTGGTTTCATCCTCCATGTGACTTCGAACTATTAAATCACATGCATACATTTCATCTTTCCGATTAGATGAAGCCCAAAGGTTCAGCCTGCATGGTGCCACCCTCCTCGGAGGAATGTGCCAAAGCTACATCACTCTATGGGTGATTCAAGAGAGAGAAGAGCAACTCCATGGCGTACCTATGCCATCTCCAAGAACGTATCAATTACACTCTCGATAAAAACAGGGTCCTTGTAGAGAGGCGAGTACTCACTCACCATGATTAGATTACGGACATCCTCGCGTGTCTTGAGGTCGAGACCCAGATCTATGCATAATGAAATCAGCCTAGCAGCCTCCTGCTGGACGCAGAATAGACAGGTCTGATCAGTCGTTGTGCTCACTTTTTCACCCTTAGGTTCTTTCTGGTTTTTGATATATTAAGGCCGTGCATAAAGGCAGTCAATACGGTTTCGGGAGAAAAGGAAAACACTTGCTGTTCAGGTCTTGTTTCTAGACGTCTTCAGCTTCAATAGGTCCATTATGAGCCAAGATGGCCTACCTCATGAGCCCTCTGAATAAAGCAAGTATTCGAATGACAATATCCACAGGGACACTACATTTAGCAAGTAGTCGCATAAGTTCTGACTGTGCACCAGGAATTCCGTACATTAAACCTACAAGGAGCGAGTTTATTGCCTGCGTTGGAAGAGGAATCTCCATCAGATATCTGGTGACCATCGCACGTACCGTCCGTTTGGCCACAGGAATGATAAGCTCTTGAGGATAACCACTTTGGACAGCTTGGTCGATTCGATCAAAGAATTGCTTGAATTCGAAAACCCATTTGGACTGGGGCCTGGACACACGCTTGACGCGATGGTCAACTGACGGGCGTGCAGGATACGCCCACCTTGCATCAATGTCGCGTCCGCTCAAGTTGTATACAGAAAAGCTTCCTGAAGACCATGTCAATGGGCTAAATCCAAAAAGGAGAGTCTGAGTGCGCCAGCTTGTTACTACAAGGTGACGATTCATTCCTACTGTAGGAACAACAAGGAATGCATTGGAGAGTTCCATTAGGAGTGAAGTGCTGATCCTGTAGAAGAGGTGGTACGCCTTTCGATGCTCCTCAGAACCTTGAAGCCTTAAGTCATTAAGATACCTATGAATGGTTTCATCAAGCTCACTCGAGTTACTCTCACCTGCACGGAGATTCATATCAGGAGAAGTAGTCAATTCGAAGAAATAGAGGAGTGGAAACTCGGTAATATGTATGACCAGGAACTTGTCTTTGGTGACACATCTATAGAGATGCTGGAAAATAGACTGCTTTGATGATAATGTCGCAGCATCCAGACCTGCTGGCTCAAAGTTCCCTGCTTCATCAGAGATAGCAAGTCTAAACAGGTCGTCCAGCATATCCCCATCGTAGCCGATTCTAACCAAGTGGTATGGTAGTTCGTCTGAGTTCGCATCCATCCGACCCGTCTTCACCAAGAACTCATTGAGGTCCTTTTGAAACGTATCCACCTCGTTATCACTATCTGTAACAAACATTGACTGAGTAGGTGTTCCAAATGAGGAAATCACCTTTTCATATGCGCGGTAGCGTGCCTCCTTCTCAGGTTCCATCTGAAGTCCATGCCTCCATGATTTGAGAAGTTATTGCCACGCTACCAACACCCGCCTAGCATCATAGTTCCTTGGTCAAAGCTTACGCTATCTTTGTTTCGTAGGGGAGATTCCTCCTTCACCACCAACGGCAGTTCCTCTAGGGATATGTCATACTTCTTCTTCTTGAGTAGTAGAGAACCGTGATACATCGCCTTTGCACGCCTTGCAGATGATCCCACAACGACTGGATGTAAGTGATGAAAAAGATAAGGATTTCATTTCATCCTCGTGGATAAGGAAGGTCCATGATCCCACTAGCTCATCTACGTCCTTTGCATGTACACAACATTTCCACATATGTTTGATATTCAATCGAGAATAACACCCCAGTCTAAGCTCAACAAGAAGGGCACAGGATAGCCAGCAATGACTTGCACAGTCTTTCTGTATCAATGCATCAAGAGTCCACACTACAGGCTCCTGAAACTATGCTAATGCGAGGAACAGAATGATTCATACACAGCGGAAGGAAGAGTAACAGTCCCGAACGATGTCAACTGTCATCAATAGTCCTCATGCAATAGGGTAAGTATTCGAGAGAGGGTTTTCTCAGTCATGCCGGTTCGCCTGGTCAATCTATGCAGCTCATCTTGAGCTTGGGTCACTCCATAGACCAGTCCCACTAGGATGTAGTTGATCGCTTGAGCAGGAACATGAAACTCTACTAGAAGAAGAGCAATCAACTCAAGCAGTGTTCGATTGGCTACTGGCATAATGATTTCTCTCGGCTGGCCATCATGCAACGCTCGATCGACTTGGTCAAGAAATCCATCAAACTCGGCAACCCAGACTGACAGCGACGGGGTCGTTTCAATTGCATCAGTTGCAGCCACAATGACTTCAGGGGTATCAGCTGCAGCTTCAATGGCTTTGCGTACCGCATCTTCATTCTCTTCTTCAGCAGCCGCCGCAAGAATCGCATCAATGATATTATCGGATACTCCCACCTTTCTGAGATACTTCGCGAGAGGCGTCTGTGCAGAAGGAATGTAGTTGGAACCCGTAATGGGCGTTAGCCCAATAGACGCCAAGTCGTTCTCGAACTGTGATGATATGATTTCCCGCCGAGTACGAAGCTCGGATATTGTGGGCAGATTTCCAGCCTCAAGCTCCACAATTACAGCAGCTAGTATGTCGAAGGCTCTGGGACCAGGCTTCTTC
>CAYPUO010000584.1:0-2831 GCA_964413775.1 uncultured archaeon | reverse complement strand
CCGCAGCGGGACTCCACTAGCCGACTTTTCCTCGCAGCTTCTTGGCATATTTATCTGGAATTGCAGTGGGATCCTCAATGTATTCACGCTCTGGTTCTGGAGCTACACGCGAAGGCTTTTCGCGGCCCTTGCACTTTCCAGCATCCAGCATTCTCTTCATCTCACATTTGCTATACTGGCACCATGCGCCATCGCAAACGTCTTCAAAGGCATTGCACCATGCCTCCTTCTTTCCTCCACTTGTCCTGACCCTAAGGGTTCCACGCCCCTGAGTACATCTGAACGACTCGCAGAGAGGGCTACAGTCTGAGAGACCTTTCGACATTGAATCGGCTCCGTCAAAGTATTCTATTCAGATTTCATCACTTGTGTTGCTCAGCTAGCCTGATAGTTTCTTCAAGAGAGTCCTTACCTCGCTCAATGATTTCACTGGACTTCAGAAGATCGCGCCTTTTGGCATCGTATGCGCTCTGGGACACATCACCAATCTTGAGCTTTGCATCAAGCCTATTCAGCTCTCTGTCCAGCCGCTTGATTTCGGTATCCATGTCCTTAATCCATCTCTTTGATGTCTTGATGACATCCTTCAAGTCCTTCTCAAGGGTCTTGACTCTGAACTCCAGTTTTTTCTTTTCCTCGTCGAAGACAACCTCATCCAAGGACTTTTCAGCTTTCTTTAATTTCCCAAGTTTCGTAGTCTGTTCAATAAGCTGCGAGAGCACATGCGTGATAAGCAGCTCACCTTCAACACTCCTGAGTTCTTCTCTTCGTGCCTTTGTTTCACTAAAGGCCTTTCTGAGATTCTGCGCTCTGACCATCAGCATTTCCTTGTCAGCATTCTGTAGGTCCAGTGCTTGCCGTGTTGAGCTGATTTCAGCAATGATCCGGTCCAGTTCCTTATCAAGCACTCTTAGCTCAGACTTGGAGAACAGAATCGCCATGCTCTGGTCATCCATCCCGTGTATGGAAAAAGGAAACTGTGGATATCTGGCTCTTGCTTGTGCGTGTGCCTGTTCATCATCATTGTAGATTGCGTCGAGTTCTGCTCGAGATGCATCATCAGAGACATCCGCATCCGAACTCACGACTTCTTCTTCATCAGTTAGCGGCTTTCCGCAAAACTTGCAGAATCGACCTGCAGGTGCGTCAAGACCGCAATGTGGACAGACAACAGACTCGTCAGTCACGAAAGCCCTCACCTCAATAGAGCACGACATTCACAAGTGGGATAGATGCCCACCTATACGATATACACCCCATATCAACTTGTTAGTCTCGCTAGCCGACCAGCTAACTGGTCGAGCTTATCCTTGGAAGTAACGATAGTATCTGCGCCATATGTGGGCAGAACTTTCAATTCTTCTACCAGCAGCGCAATGGCCTTTATGGCATCAATATCCTTCTGGTCCAAGGAACCGTCAGGAAATGTCAGAGATGCCTCATGCCAGTTCTCCTTGCTATCATCTGTTGGAAACAGACAATATATGTAGTCTTCATTGCTGCAGATGAAGGAAGGAGTGTTCTCCCAAGCCTTGGCCAAGAGAGCACCGAAAGCTCTTGCATTTTCAGCTTTGTCAGCCATTAAGTTCACCGTCATTGGCTAGATGAGATAACAGGCAGTCCGTAAACAACCTTATGACCTTTTCTCACATATAAGGTTCACATCTGGTATCGTGGAAGTGAGAGAGAAGTCTATACTGAGGCTCAGGGCTTATGCCAGATAAATGAATAGTACACAATTTCCTCATTCTCCTTCACTGTCGCAATGATGAACTTTTTGCGTACACTCGTGGCAAGTCTTCCTGCCCTGACAATATCGAGAGGCTCCACGCCTTTTCTCTGAGGAATGACATGAACAAGGAACGGAGCATGATCCTTACCGGGGCCGTGTTCATAGACTGCGAAGTCGGTGCCAAACTTCAGTCCGGGTCGAAGAATGTACCCTAGCCCGCGAAGGTGAGAATACACTGTCAGTCTTTCCGCAAAGTCCTCCGATTGTAATCCCCCAGTTTTCAGGATCTCCGCAAAGCTTAGACTTCTCCCGGTTATCGCATCGCATAACTCAAGGCGACCCTCTCGCACAAGATAAGCACATTCAATGATTGAGAGCTCGAGAGGCTTGTCAAAGTCCGACGACTTGGGTTTTCTAATCCCAACCGGTTGACCGAAGTATCCCTCCCCATAGAGTTGTGACCCCTGCTCTGCATTCCAGACTATTCCCCTGTCTCCCACAAATTCCGCTCTGGCCTTCAGGACAGGAGTTGACAATCTTGACACCTTTCTATGTGTGTATTGTAAGAGAAAGACTACGAAGAGTAATGGCCACATCCTCGCCGAAATTGGCGATATCTTCCATCATATTGAGGAAATCGCGAAAACGAAGGAGAATGCCGATATCAATATTTGAAGGGTAGAGCAGTGAAACAATCTCACGCATGAGGACATCTATCTTCTTTTCAATCACACACGTGTCATCGGCTTTCTTCATGGAAATCTCCACGTTTATCGAAAGAAACCGTACAGCTTCTCTTGCCTCAGTAATCTCATCCATTACTAACTGACCTAGTAGCTCAATCTTATTTTTGAGTTCACCGTCTGGAGCCCAAGACGAGTGAGTGACAGCAGCCAAGTGATGACATGCAATTTCTGCACCGTCAATAAGCTTGTCTGTATAGTGGGCAAGGCGTAGGAGATCCTCACGCTGGAGTAGTGAATGCGCTTCGGCAAGCTCATGGAGAGTCTGGAGCTTGAGCTGGTCTGCTTTCTCTTCGTTCTCGGTAGTCTTCTTCAGGTTCTCATCACTGATAGTCTTCTTCTCGCATAGCCAGTCA
>CAYPUO010000583.1:0-2835 GCA_964413775.1 uncultured archaeon | reverse complement strand
CTACGTCATTGCAGGTGTCGTGGAAGACTGTGTATTCGGACCCAGCGTAGCTCAGGCTTATGCTGTAGATACGCGCGTCCTCCGCTGAGAGGGATCCATAGCGGCAGCTCTGGATTACAAGGTACTTGATGAGGCGTTCGCCTTCGTTACCCAACTGGTTTCTATACGCAAGACAGGTGTCAGAAATGCCTGGCGCGTCCCCAAAGATACCGCGGAGCGGGTCATATCGTATCTGGACGATGCCGCTCGTATCTCCAACGAAATGAGGGGTCCCAACGCTATATGCGGTGCCATCCGCCTTGTAGTATCTGACCTGATAGGCAGAGTCCTGAGAACCTGTCCAGTAGTCGACTATGTCAATGGCAGCCACAAGTTTCTGGTTCACATCATAGAGACATACCGCAGTAAAACTTTCGCCGCCAGCACTACCATGCTGCACGATAGAGAGATTCGCTGATAGTGTGCCGAGGTCTTTGAGCTTGAAGTATGAAGGCAAGGTCCGTACAAACGAGGGGCCATGCCATGCTGATCCGGTTGGGATACCAGTTATTGTCAGATACTCTCCTGTTGACGAGAGTGCTCCAGTGGAACCTGAAACACCCGGGACATTCGGCCAGCTGGAGTCATACTCGTAGTCTGCCTTCACGCACGGGTCGGTGAATATACCGCCTGTCCTACTAGGGCTACGTCCGGTCACTGGCTCTTGCCACACACCATCGACCTTCTGCTTCTGGAAATAAATCCCTCTTGCATCAATCTGATTCAATGAGATCGACTCAGGATTGGTCTTGCCATTTGCATCAAGGGTGGTGCCGCTTGCCGTGACGTTTATAGCTACCTGAAGATAGTCACAGCCATCCCCGGAGTAAATCACTACGCCCGCATAGCTTCCACCAGAGAAGATGTCCGGACCATTTTCCCAGTGCCCGTTTGTGGCTGCTGCTGTCGCAATATAGGATACACTGAAAAGGCCAGGGCCTCCGGGGTCTGGACGCGGTGGAGGAATCGGATTAGGGTCTGGCGGAGGATTTGGGTCCGGTGGCGGCGGAGGAGGATTGTCAACTACCCACGTAGCCTCGTAGTAGTAGTTCTTCGTATAGGTGATGCCAAGACTGACGAGGTTTCGCACTGTTGGGACACCCCACTGATCGATGTAACTCCTGTAGTAGTCAACAATGGTCGATTGGAGGTCCAATGGCAAGGATACGAAGCCGGGAGTTCCTGACAGTGTTTCCACCACAGAGTACTGATACACCCTGTGAGTGTCCGTGTATGTGTCTGAATAGTGATCATCGATATAGTCGATTTGGTCAAGCACTATCTGCGAGAAGTCCATGAGATGTATGGGTGCCCCAGACTCGATAATGTCCTTCGCCTTGGCAAGCTCTGTAGTCCGGTAGGCATCAACAGCATCCGAGCCTATCCCAAGCGCCAGCATGATAGCCGATACTATCTCAACATCGGTCACCTCTGCAGGTCGAGCGCCGGGCACAGTATAGAGCTTCTTGCCAGAGCTCTCATCACCGTACTGGATGATATTCCTACTAGAGCAGGCGGTGAAGAGGTGCATTATAGCACGCGAATTACTCACAATGCTAGCCATGGTCTCCCACAGAGTCAGTCGCTTCCCGGTGACAATCCCGAGCGGGCCACCGTGAGACGCATAGATGATAATCGCACCCTCAAGTTCCATGGCCATGTACGGGTCACTTGTCTTGACAAGTCGCACACGGTTGGGGAAGAACGGGTCGTCCGTGATGAAGGTCGATAACCGTGCTTGCAGGTCCTGCACTGCCCAGTTCGTGTCTGGGTCCTGTGACATCTGGAGGATGACTATCTGAGGACCTCTGTTAGCAGCATCCGCAGTCCACGCCGTGGCTGCGACAAGCTGGATTCCTAGTATGGCTGCCACAAATAAAGAGGACAGTATGACTAGTCGTTTCTTAGAGAGTGTCTTCTCTTTCAACATGAATTCTCTCCCTCAATTTCGCTCCCCACACCAGCGTGCGGGGACCTACACCTCTCTCGAGGTGAATTAATGGTGCCGTGCCGCAAATATAAAGGGTTTGTCAGAATAAGTCAAAATCTGCACCATCAGTAAGGCGTTTTCCGGCATTTTTCGTGGCATATTAGGAGCATAACAGTTCGAAGGCATTCATTTTGAAGGCACGTACTGAGAGATTCTATCAAACCGGTCATTTCTGCAGACGCCTGACTTAACAAACGGCCAGTTATTCGGAACTGCGCATTGTTATATAGTCGTGGACAGGACCAATTAGGTGCCGAGCCAGACGATTATCCGCTCCATGCCCTTGTTTCTGACTGCTGAAGCCAACGGTGCAATGATATCATCTGATCTCAAAAACCTGAATTCCGTCGTTTCCATTCCTGGTGGCGGCTTGCTCGCAATTCTTTCGACCAGGTATTCACACGTGATGCACGAGTATGAATCCTTGCAATCCGTTCGCGGGTCATTGCCTTTTCCACGAGGCAGTGAGTGCATAGAGTAAATCCTAATACCAAGCAATAATCCCATTGTGATGAAGGAAGAAATAGAATTGACAGCTGACCGGACAAGATCAAAGATTGTGTGTACCATTGGACCAGCTTCGAACTCCAGAGAGGTGCTTGCAGGCATGGTCGAGGCAGGGATGGATGTCGCCCGCATCAACCTGTCACACGAGGACCATAGCTCTGCACGAAAGACCTTCGACCTCATCAGGTCTATTGATGACAAGATTGCCATACTCTTCGACCTGCAGGGACCAAAGATACGAATTGGGGAGATGCGAGAAGAGGTCGAGCTTCAGGCAGGACAACCCTTCGTGCTCTCGA
>CAYPUO010000582.1:0-2836 GCA_964413775.1 uncultured archaeon | reverse complement strand
TTGTTGGACAGTTCTCGGCAGCAGTTTCTGTGCCATCGTCTCGTCTTTCCGGGCAGTATGTTACTGCCTGAGGCTGGCATTGTGGCGATACCAAGCTGAAGGCACTTGATTTCTCCATACAGAGCCCACACATGATACATTTCTTTGCGTCCACATACATTGGGCCCACGTTAACGGAAACATCGAAACTGCCTGGGTTGCCTGCAATCTCGGTAATTTTCGAGTTGATCTTAAGGTCAATATTAGGTTGGTCGGTTAACACACTGCGATAGAAGCATTTCCTGATTCCAGGACGCCAGCGATTACTCTCGAAACAGTAGAAGCAATCATCTGTTGGGAATGCTTTGTAAAGGTCTATGGCATTCCCACCGACGGTTGGGCCTCTATCGACAAGCACTACAGGTATACCTGAGTCAGCAAGTTCTACTGCCGCAGTGAGCCCTGAGACGCCTGCACCTATGACGAGGACCGGGTCAGACATCCGTATGGTCCCCTCCTCCCGTTAGATGGTCAAGTATTGGGTCTGCAGCTACTCGGTTCATCGAGAGACCCACCGTATCTTCATCCATTCCCATTGCCAGACCAAGTATCTGCGGATAGAACAGGACTGGAATGTTGTATTCCTCGCCATAAGAGGTCTTAAGGTCCAGTTGCTGCAGGTCGAGCTGGTTTGCACATGCTGGACAGACCACTGTTGCAAAGTCTGCTCCAGCCTCCTTCATTGACTTGAGTTTATCACGTGCAAGTCTGATGGCTAGGTCTTCGTTTACTGGTAGCACCGTGGCACCACAGCACTGTTTCCACAATGGATACTCAACCGGTGTCGCACCAGTAGCTCTCACCAGTTCTTGAAGGACCTCAGGAGTGAACTCAGTCACATCTTGTGGCCTAAGAATATGGCATCCATAGTGGATAGCTATTCCCACACCATCAAGTGGTCGGGTCACCTTTTTCTTAATCTCATCAACACCAATATCCGTATAGAGTGCTTCCACAAACTGACGAGGCTTTGCAGTTCCCTTGAACTCAAGTCCTTCCTTCTTGAGAACGTCATTGACCTTTTTTGCATAGTCCGCATTGTGTTTCAGGAAGTGGTACGTGTCCTTCAGCGATCCAAAACATCCATTGCAAGGTGTGACTATATCATGTCCATTCTTGTCAGCAATGGCCAGTGTCCGTGCATTGACAGTCAACCATCCCACATAGTCTATTGACCGTAGGTTTGGGCTACCACAGCAGCCCACTCCTTCCATATACTCTAGTTCAATGCCTAGGTTCTCAGCTACTTTGAATACAGCGGTTTCATAGTTGGGATAGTTTGCGGGCACACTGCAGCCCATGTACAAGTTATACAGGGGCATCTATTTCTCGCCTCCTCCAAACATTCCCGTACGTGTTTCTTTGAGTATTGCCTTGAACTCGTCAGTGGAAAGTCCTGGTACTGCCGGTTCGAGTCCCATGTCTTCTCGTTCCCAGTCAGCTGTCACCTCATAGAGCTGACCTTTCTCTATTAGCGACTTGGCAAGCCCTACGATATTCTCAGGGATTTTACCTTTCTCAGCAGCAAGGTTCTTGCAGTCAAAGAAAATGTCCGTGACTCTGACCTTCTGTGGGCACCTCTCTTGACATTGGAAGCATGTCAGACAGAGCCAAATCTCTTCCGAAGAGAGCACCTCTTCACGCATGCCAAGGAGTATCATTCGGATAAGCTGGTGTGGCTTGTACTTCCAAGTATTTGCTATTGGACATGCAGCAGTACATGTTGAGCATGCAAAACAGGCGTTTAGTTCATCTCCATTCGGCATACTCTTTATTTCTTTGCGGAACCCAGAGTCAAGTTTGGACATATCTATGGGATCAACCATGACAGCTGGGGGAGCGGCTTTGTCATCTGTTTCGGTCATGACCTGTTACCACCAACATTCTGACTGGTGAAAGGGCTAGATGCTTGAGCAGAAATGAAGCCCATATTAAAAGTTTGCAGAAGAGCTAAGAATCTTCCACACCCTTTTCATAGATTAACAGCAGTAGACCTGCAATCCCCAAGATCACAACTGTTTCATAGATGACTATCATAAGGGGACCTTGATTGGCCAGTGGGTACATCAGGCCGCCAGCAAGACTGAGTGCGACTGTGATGATGCCTGTTGCTATCAGGATATACTGTCGAGCTGTTAGCATGCCTAATCTCCCGGAACGCTACCTCTTAGAGCTTTCTGTCTGATGAGCCCCCGTATCCAGTTCCAAGATTATGTTATGAATGTCCTTCGTTGTCCGTTTGTTCATTTTATCTATCATTGACTTGGCTTCACTGATCAGATTGAGGACATATCCCTGTACTTCCTGAGGTGATCCCTGAAGAGCCTTCAATACAGTCTGGTTTCCTTGGGTCAGACGGAACGCACTAGTCATAGCTATTGAAATCTTCTCAAACATATTCTCGACCGCTTCTTGGTCACGCTGTAGGGCCCCAGAGAGTTCAACAAGCTGGAGCCGGAGAGTCTGCTGATCCATCTCATTCATCCTCGTCCGTTGTCGAGAGGATAACTCTCACAACGATACCATCTGTCAGCCATTTCCTTGCATTAGCTGTCGGTATTGTTGCAATGTCTTCCTTCTGAAATGGCCCATATACTACCTCATCTAACCCAACAAATGGCTCTTCAACAGGCTTCAAGAACCTGACCATCACATATTCCGTTGTGCTTTCATCTAGATCTTCTCTTGGCCGCACAGTTTCAGAATCCTGTGGCCGAGTTATCGTGGCAGTCGGTTTCCCGGTGAGGACCTCATCGATGAAGCGAAGGTGCTCTTCCACTCCCTTCTTTGTTCGATT
>CAYPUO010000581.1:0-2842 GCA_964413775.1 uncultured archaeon | reverse complement strand
ATCGGGGGGAATCCATAGACCGAAAGTTATAACTGGTCTTGCAACCTCTGTAGTGAGCGTGGAATAAGGGCGCAGTAACTTCAACGGGTCGATAGAGGTCTTTGGCGTGCGGACCTCATCTTGCATGAAGCCTCAAAATAGGTTTCATGGAACACTTGGAAAACAAAATTAAGGTGGTGGCGCGGCTTTCAAGTGTTACTCGCGTTGCTGTGCCCACCTTGTTCTTTTTTGGAAACATTACTTGCAACATCTAACTCAGCCTATCAAGCCGCTCATGGTATATGACTAGAGCCTTGAAACGGCATAGTACCAGCCATACCACTCTTCATTTGAGGTCGCGTACTTCGAGACAATCGCCGCCTGAGGAAAGACATGGTCACTCATTACTATTCGAGCCCCCGCAGTGGTCAATCCTCCAATTGTATTCATGAGGTACTCAGTCGTTCCGTCTAGAAAGTCGACTCGGAAGTAAACGATAATTGGTGCGTCCATTGGTGGCTTATCTCTGTACAAGAACGTGAAGTTAACGCCCCTAAGAATCACTGAGTAGCTTACATTTCCATTGCTATCTTGATGACCTGAAACCACCCAGAATATGTTGTTCGGAGTTGGCCTCTCTCTCTCGATCGCAAGGGAAACTCCCAGCAATCCTCCCACAACAATTGATATCACGAGCAGAGCCAGCTTCTGTTTCATTCCTTTCAACAACATAACCAGCCGCTCCTGTAGACGATTTATCCTGCCTGGTTCCCCTTGCAACAGCTTCTGCATCATTACGATATAAGTCCACGGGAAAGATGGGGATTATGACGAACAGAATGAAATTCTCAAGGATGAGGCTAGCAAAATCGATAATGTTTTCACTGAAACGCAATTGAAGACTGTAGTGATATCAATGGACACAGAGAAAAGATACGAATTGATTGCGGCGCCTCCTACAGAGGAGATTGTCACTCCTGACGAACTAAGGAATCTCATTGAAACAGGTGTTCCATTGATAGCTTATGATGGCTTTGAGCCGTCTGGAATGGCACACATTGCCACAGGGCTGATGCGAGCTATCAAGCTCAAGGATATGATTGATGCTGGCGTTCACTTCAAAATCCTCATAGCGGACTGGCACGCTTGGATTAACGATAAGATGGGTGGAAACCTTGAAAAAATACAGGCCGTAGGCAGGTACTTGCCAAAGGCTTGGGAGGCTTGTGGTGTCCCGAAGGACAAGATTGAGTACATTTGGGCCAGCGATCTGGTCAAGGAGACCGAATACTGGGAGAAGGTCATTCGAATAGCCAAGAATACAACAGTAGCACGTACAACTCGTTGTCTTCAGATTATGGGTCGTAAGGAAACTGCGTCGATGGAAACCGCCAAGCTATTCTATCCCATGATGCAGGTCGCTGACATTTTCCATCTGGAGGTAAACGTGGCCCAGTTGGGAATGGACCAGCGAAAGGCCAACATGCTCGCGAGAGAAGTCGGAGAGAAACTGGGATACTGGAAGCCCACCGCTGTTCATCACCATATCATGCCTGGCCTGACAGGGCCTTCTCGGATGGGTGCCGCTGATGCGGACGATGAGTTTGCAGGGAAGATGTCAAAGAGCAAGGCAGATACAGCCATCTTCATCCATGATAGGCCTGAAGATGTCATGAGGAAAATGAAAAAGGCGTATTGCCCTGCTGGGGAAGTCAAGGACAATCCTGTGCTGGAGATTGCGAAATACATCATCTTCAGGAAAATGGATGTGCTTGAGGTCAAGCGGAAGCCGAAGTTTGGTGGTGACGTGCAGTATGATGACTACGCTGAGCTCGAGAAAGCATTTCTCAACCCAACTGGACCAAAGGGAATCCATCCCTTGGACCTCAAGACTGGCGTAGCGAATGCATTGAACCAGGTTCTAGATCCCGTCAGAGCGTACTTTGAGAAGAACAAAGAGTTACTTCAAGTCTTCCAGTGATAAGCCGATTTCAATATCATCCTTCAAGAATGTGCGGTATTGCTTTGGCTTGATTAATCACACCTTCAATGTCCATGGAGGATTTGCTGTACTTCAAGCCTATTGACTTGAGATAGTCACTCACGGATTTCTCAAGCCGCTCCTCGTTGGTTCCCGCAATCTTATCAAGAGTATCATAGCCAGCACCGCAGAGCGTATGCACAGTCCTTCCACTCACGTACGGTAATCTTGAGATGTCTGTTCTGTGCAGCAAATCAATTACAAGCGATGAAGGGACTTCCTTGCCTAGCTCATCTCTACTGGACTTCTGTCGATATCGCTCAAGCATGTCTAGGTTAAAGCGAACTCCCTGCTCCCTGAGGATGGACAGATACTCTGATTCGATTGGTTCTTCTTTTCTGATGAATTCCGCTATTGGTCGGGAGAAGGGCAGGATCCATCTCAGTACACAGTTCAGCAGTCGTACTAGATCGTGAAACTCAATTATGGAGGTATGGATAAAGTGCTCCAATTGCTCTCGGGTCGGAATGAATTCGAGGAGACCCGATATTCTGCCGACCCCAAATACCTCTATGTCCCTAAGTGTCGTCACTACACTACCCAGATATGCGGCGTGCTTGTTGTCCTTCCTCTGAAGGAGCGCCTCCAAGAACTGACGAACTTTCGATATTTTCCGGTCATAATACTGACTAACAAAGTCATAGCTCAGTGCATCTATGAGCTTCTCCATAAGCTCTTCATATGTCCACAGTGTGGTCTTCTTGACCTCGCTCCAGTCTACCCCCATAGTGATTAATCTGGGCATCTTCTTAATTAGTCTAACGACCATCTACGAATCAGGTTCCGACTCTGACTAAATAATGTCCTTGACCAATGCGACTC
>CAYPUO010000580.1:0-2844 GCA_964413775.1 uncultured archaeon | reverse complement strand
ATGTGGTATGTGAAGATTCCCTCAATTCCGCGTTTTCTTCTAGCTCTGAAGAAGCACATCCACCTCAGACTTCAGGATACGGCTCTTGAGAGATACAGTGGGCAGCTGACTCTCACAAATTACAAGGAAGGTTTCACACTCAGCTTTGAGAATGGTCATCTCACTGATGTGACGTCGAATGCGAGCAGAGACTATGAGCAATACTACGACCTGAGAATTCCTAAGGGACCGCTAGTGAAGCTATTGATGGGTCATTCTACTTTCGACTGGCTAAAGCAGTACGATCCAGATATTCAGTGCAAGGCTGCAAAACGACCATTTGTGAGAGCTCTGTTTCCGAAACTCAAGGCTTCTATTGATCCGTTCTACTGACCAATGAGATATTCCTTCTCTACTGTAAAGCCAACGAGTTCGCTCTCAGTTGCAGTTAATCTAAGCTGATTCGTGCATCTTCCTACCTGGCTTCTGAACAAACACTCATATCTTGCTCTGCTGTCATGGCATGTAGGTGAGGAAAGAATGAACGAGACTCTTCGAGTTATTGATAATAGGAAATCTCTCCGAGGGTATGACCAACGGCCAATTGAGCCTGAGCATAAGGAGTGGATCATCCATAGCGCAATCCGTGCTCCAACAGCAGGAAACATGATGCATTACTCCATTATCGAGGTTGCTGATCAAAAACTGAAGGACAAGCTTGTCACGACCTGCGATAATCAACCCTTCATCGCAAGAGCACCTCTTGTACTCCTCTTCCTTGCGGACCTGCAGAGATGGTATGACCAGTTCGTGTTTTCGGGTGTCCCTGATATATGCAAAGAACGGGGAGTTGACTATGTCACTCCTCAAGAGTCTGACCTACTGCTTGCCTCATGCGATGCACTGGCCGCCGCACAGAATGCTGTGATTGCCGCCGAGTCTCTCGGGATAGGGTCCTGCTATATTGGCGACATCATGGAGAACATCGAGACACACAGGGAGATGTTCGACCTACCTAAGTGGGTCTTTCCAATCGCTCTCCTCTGTTTTGGATACCCGATGAGAGCTGATAGGGAGCAGCGAGAAAAGACACCGAGATATCCACAGAAGTTCGTATACTTCAAGGACAAGTACCAACATGTAGCGGGCGAGGAGTTAGACTCTATGCTCAAAGGCCACTACGGGCATCCGAAGAATCTCTATGATGGTGCTGACAATATTGCTCAGAGTGTTTATCTCCGGAAGACAGGGTCTGCATTCTCTGCAGAAATGCGCCGCTCAGTTAAGGTTGCGCTCAGGGATTGGTGCCAATCATGAGAACCGTATCCAGTCATTGACTCCGCGCATGAAACTATGCATTGTAATGCATCACAGACTGTAAATGCAAGTCAAACAGTCAATGCATCTGACATATTAGGTGAAAAGGATCTTCGCGAAGGCGAAGCTATTGACTCCAAGGAACTGCGGTTGTTCTTTGACAGTGAGCCATTAGCACTTCATGGAGGTCATGCCTCACGGCGATATTCTGCGTCCCTACACGCCAAACCCCTTGGCCTCCATGAAGAGTTTCATGGATTCTATTAGCAAGTTTATCCTTCACTTGGATGCTCCTCTTCGCGTGGAAGTTAAGGAATAGGCCTATTCTGCCAAGTGAATTAATCCTTGGTTGAAATGAAGCGCCGACCAAACGGAATCAGGTGTCATTGACATAGGATTGCAGTGGTGACACAGCTGACCTTAAGTAGTATGATTTACATGACTCATATGAATGAGACAATCAGCAGGAGATTCGTGTCATGTCTGAACTTCAGAAGGGTAAGTATCTGTATGGATTGGTCACGGTAGGCGAACGCGGGCAGATAGTCATACCAAAGGAAGCCCGCGATCACTTTGACATTAAGCCGGGTGACAAATTGCTCATCCTAGGTGACAGGAAGAAAGGTCTCGCAATTGCCAAGGCATCAGTCATGACTAACTTGGCAATGAAAATCTTGGGAGCTACTGAGGTAAAGGACGAAACGGATGGGTGACTGTAGTGCTGGGCATCACGGGTGTCACAACATAGTTTATCATACCTTCTCAGAGACCGCTGGTGTGAATCCTGCTGTTTCGCTCCGGTCTGAGAGTTGCTCAATGTCTTTTCGTGCTACGCTTCAAGCTTTTGTGATGATGAAGGTCGCATTCTTCAGGATGCAAGTTCTCTCAACAACAGAGGGATTGCCTACGCAGGCCTTAGTAAAGAGGTGTAACCAATACTCCTCTGATTTCCACACAAAGCCGAAGAATAGCATGATCGCAAACATGCGCGGAGTCTGAAGAAGCTCGAAGATGACCAAATGCCCACCAGGTCTGAGAACTCGCATTATCTCTTTCAGAGCTTTTAGCTTGTCTACTTCACTATGTAATTCATGCAGAACAGAGCCCATGGAAACGACATCAAATGAGTTGTCAGCGAAAGGAAGGTCAAGGACATTTCCACGCTGGAAAGTCACCCGGTCGCCAACACCTTCAATCATTGCATTCTGAGTAGCTTGTGCTGGCGAGTTTCCGCTGACTCCTTCATAGATGTCTACACCAACCACTCTGCCTTCAGGAACGCGTTTCGCAAACTGGACTCCTACTCTTCCCGTTCCACTGCCAATATCAAGGACTTCTTCATTTCCAGTTAGTGAGGATGACATGACTTCGCTCAGGAAATCGCGGTCGGACCGAGCTCGGAAGAGGCCCGGATAAAGCAGTAGATAGGAAACGGCAATCCAGAATCCAATCAGGGCTACCACAGTCCCTATAATCTCTGGAACGAGCGAGAAATCAGGCAACAATAGTGGTCCTATGACTAGCAGTAGAAGTCCGACCACACCAAGG
>CAYPUO010000579.1:0-2852 GCA_964413775.1 uncultured archaeon | reverse complement strand
CCATGATATGATACCGGGTTTGGGGTCTCATCAAAAGGTAGGAGCTGGCAGCATTGATTTTACTCCGGCTCTAGAACTACTCGCGGGTATTGAACACCCTCCTCAATATGTCTTCGAAATTCGTCCTAGGGAGGCCGCAACGGAGAGCGTGGCACGTTTCAATGCATTGCTCTCAGATCTCGGTCTGGTCCTGCAATGACTCGGCAGTCTGTCTATTGAAGTCCTATCAGGCCACCGGTGCCTCAGGCTTGTCATCAATATGTAGGTGGGTGAACGCTGACTCTGACGCAACCTTGATCATTGAGAGGATCTGTGCACTCCGATAGTGCTTCATATCTATGGCATGCTTTGGACATCCCGCAGCACAGGTCCCACAACCTTGACAGAGAGTCTTTGCGATTACCATAGTCCCGTCCACTAGGCTTGGTGCGCCGTACGCACAGAGGTCTGCACATAACTCACACTTCATGCATTCATCTGGATTTATCTCTGCATATATTGGCTCGATATTGAACCTACCCGGTGCCATGATTGACTGTGCTTTTGCGGCCGCCGCCTCACCCATGGCCACCGCCTTTGTAATGTCCATTGGTCCCAGACATGACCCGGCTACAAAAATGCCATCACGGAATGTTTCAGCAGGGTGGAGCTTCGGGTGCGCACACATATAGAATCCATACTGGTCCATGCTAATATTGAGCTTCCTGCTCAGTTCTGGGCTATTGGGCTGAGGGCGCAACGCAGATGCAAGAACTACCATCTCGAAGGTGAGGCCAAGATTCATACCTGTATAGAGGTCCTCTGCAAACACCTGCAGGTTCCGTGTGTTGAAGTCCTCTTCTAGTTCAGCTGCCTTTCCTTTTACAATAATTACTCCCATTTTGCGTGCCCGTTTGTATTGCTCCTCATAGCCCGTACCATGCGTACGTACGTCTATTGCAAATACCGTAACCTCAGCGTCTGGATACTTCTCCTTGACTTGGATAGCTTGCTTGAGAGAGTTCTGACAGCCAATGTAACAGCAGTAGTCACAGTTAGCACGTAGGTCTCTCGACCCCACACACTGAATGAACGCGATGCTCTTTGGTGTCTTGCCATCTGACGGTCGCAATATCTTCCCATGTGTGGGTCCCGCAGCATTGGTGATTCTCTCAAACTGAGCATTCGTTATCACGTTGGGAAACAGTCCATACCCATATTCTCTGGTTTCCTCTGGTTCATAGGTGGAAAATCCCGTGGCCACAATTATTGTGCCAACATCCAGATCGAGTAGATTATCTTTCATTGAGTGGTCAATCGCTTCAAGCTTGCAGGCATCGGCACACTGCTCGCATTCACTGCAGACTGCACAATTGATACAGCGGTTGGCTTCCATTACCGCCGTCTCTTCAGAGAACCCACACTCAACCTCTCTGAAGTTCTTTCTCCTACTTGTCTGACCCAGTGCTGGCATGGGACTACGTGCTCCAACAGGAATTCTCGACCTTTCTATTCTCGGATGGGCAATCTCCCCAAGGACTTCAGGTCTCTGTGATACCATGTCTTCTCCCTGAATATAGCGGTGTATTGACTCAGCTGCTCTCTTTCCTGCTGCTACAGCTTCAATGACACTGCCACCACCTGATGTCACATCGCCTCCTGCAAACACCCCCTGCATGCTTGTCTCCATGGTAATAGGATCTGTTTCAATCGTCCCCCATTCATTTGGGTGAAGTTCCGATACAATTCCCTTGGAGGGCACTTCCTGGCCTACTGCAATAATGACACTATCCACGCCAATATCGAACTCTGAGTCTGGAATTGGCACGGGGCGTCTTCTTCCGGATGCATCAGGAGCTCCCAACTGCATTGTCATACACCTGATGTCAGACACCTTACCAGCCGTTTCTATAATCTCGACTGGTGCTGTTAGAAACCGGATTTTCACTCCCTCCCCTATTGCTTCTTCTATCTCACTTGGTATGGCTGGCATCTCATCTCTTGACCGTCGATAGGCTATTGTGACTTGTCTTGTTCCAAGTCTTCGAGCTACTCTGGCTGAATCAATTGCAGCATTTCCGCCACCAATAATCACGACCTTGCTTCCTAACTCAATAGGCTTGTTGCTGTTCACCTTGTCGAGAAAGTCAAGTGCATAATGTACTCCCTCGGCATCCTCTCCTTGAATCATTAGCTTGCGGGACTTCGGTGCTCCTGTTGCAATGAAGATGGATTTGAAGCCTTGGTCAAACAGCTCGCTTGTTGACTCTACTCGTTTTCTCCTGACTATCCCGACGCCTAACAACTCTATGCGAGATATCTCATCATCAAGAATATCCCGGGGCAGCCTATACTCAGGAATGCCCCATCTAAGAAGCCCTCCGCTCTTTGATCTAGCTTCGAATACTGTGACGGGATAGCCTCGCCGCGATAGGTCGTATGCGCAGGCGAGTCCCGCGGGTCCTGCACCAACAATTGCTATCTGTTCTTCTCGACTTATGTTAGGTTCAACACTCTTTGTTTCACCATGTTCCCTCTCATAGTCTGCGAGAAACCTGTGTATGTTCCGTATGCTTACTGGTTGATCAATCTCTGCCCTCTCACATTTGCTCTCACAGGGATGGTCACACACACGCCCCAGAGTCCCCGGAAACGGATATGTCTCTCTCAGTATATCAAGCGCCTTGTCGAATTTCTTCTCGCGCGTAAGGGCGATGAATGCCTGGGTCCTTACTCCTGCAGGGCATCCTCCTCTACAGGGGGACACTCCGAGTTTTCAATGGTGAACGTATTCGGTACTGCCTGTGGAAACGGGCGATAGATCGCCTTTCTCTTGGCTAATCCAAACTCGTACTCGTTGTTCACTGATACGG
>CAYPUO010000578.1:0-2857 GCA_964413775.1 uncultured archaeon | reverse complement strand
GTCATGATTGCATCATACTGATCCTCGTTTATTGCGAGTTCGAATGCTCTTGAGAAGATACTCGGATCTGCCCATCCTTGCGCCAGGAGGTCTATCGGATTTCGTATGGGAACATCTACCGGCATATTCAGTATACTCTGGACGGTTGTTCGAGTTTGTTCGGTAGGCAAAGGGAGAGCTACTCCATTCTCCTCAAGGGTCTGTGCAGCGATTAGAGCGACTCCAAGTGTATGCGTCACGATGCCCACAGACTTGCCCCTTCCAAGATTTGGGCACATGGAGAGGATTTTTGCAGTGTCCATCATTTCCTGCACACTACTCGCTTCAATGGCTCTTGACTGCTTAATAGCACCAGAGTATATTCTGTGGTTGCCAGCAAGGCTCCCTGTGTGGCTGAGTGCCGCTTGTCTTGCAGTGGGTGTCTTTCCAACCTTAAACACAACAATGGGTTTCTTTGCAGACACCTGTGTCATTGCGTCGTACATCTCACGGCCGCTCTCAGTACCTTCTACAAAGATGCAGATTACCCTCGTCTCATCATCGTCTGCAAAGTATCTGAGGAGATCATGAAATTCAATATTGACCCTGTTGCCCACACTGGCAAACTTGGACACGCCAGTATCAGACTCGACAGCGAAGTAGAGCATGAGCCCGCAAACTCCACCACTCTGGCTCACGATGGCAACACCACCCTTCTTTAGCGGCTGTGGATGCGGAAAGAAAGTTGCGTTCATATCAATAGTGATGTTTCCTGCGCCCAGGCAATTCGGTCCGATCACTGCAATGTGTGCATCATCGACAAGCTTCTTGACCTTCTGCTGTTCAGCTTCGCCTTCAGGCCCAAGTTCCTTATAACCCGCGGCAAATATGATTGCCGCTCTGACTCCTACTGCCGCGCATTCCTCAATGGCCTTTGGGATTGCTGGTTCTGGCAGGCAGATAAGTGCGAGATCCACCGGTTTGGGAATATCCTCTATTCTGGGAAAACATTGTTTATTCTTGATCGTCTTGTGATTCGGATTGACAGGAATGACCTCCCCTCTAAATCCGTCTAGGGCAATCATTGAGAGTGCACCAAGTCTATCTGGTCTGTCAGAAGCCCCAATAACTGCAATTGTTGCTGGGTTGAATAGCTTCGATAATGATTCGCTTTTCCACGACACAAGGTAAGCCTCATTCTGTGAGATTGAACCGTGAGATATGATTCTATCTGATTCTGCCCTCGGCTCTTCAGTTTGCAACAGATTGGAAGTTGGAAACGTTATCTTCTACCCATATAGTTCATTCAGTGCCTGTCGTAGCCTTTCTAGCCCTTTTACGAGCTCCTCCTCACTCCCTCCGTATCCAAGTCGGACGTAATCATCCATTTCAAGGCCGTATCCAGGTACAACAAATGTCCTGTATTTCTCCACTAAGAGCCTGCAGACTTTCATTGTTGACTCTCTCTTGTGCAAGCGCGGAGCACAGACAACGCCACCTTCAGGCTCTATCCACTCTAGCCAAGGCTGTTTCTCCATCCACTCCTTGAGGATTGCATAGTTGCTTAGCACTCGTGACTTGATCTTCGGCAGGATGCCTTTCCGCCTTCGCAGCACCTCCAATGCAATGGCTTCTCCGAGAGATGAGTTGCATATCGTGACCTGTTCACGCACTGCGCGAATGCCCTCGATAATAGGCTTATCTGCAACGGCCCAACCAATCCGAATGCCCGGTATGCCATAGACTTTCGACATACTAGTAAGGCTGATTGCATTCTTGCTCAGCGTTGCAGCTAAGGGTGGCGGTTCTTTGAAAGTCAGGTCACGGTAGGTTTCGTCCAGCATGACATAGATGTCATTTGACTCTGCGATGTCTATTATCTCGAGCAGTGTTTTCTCATCTATCTGAGAGCCTGTCGGGTTGTTAGGGTGAGTGAGTGTGATGAGTCTTGTACTAGGTTTAATGAGTGCTCTCAGTTCATCAATGTCCGGCTTGAACCTGTTTTCCCATTTCAGATGCATGAGCGAAAGGTCGAGACTCAGTGACCTGGGTACCTCATACAGAGAGGGGTATGTTGGATGCTCAACGATCATATGCTTATCAGGGACGGCCAGATGGGCGATTACTGCAAAGTTTGATTCGCTGGCGCCAGTAGTCACAGCAACATTTTCTTTCGTGAGCCCATAGAGTGATGATATCTCTTCTCGTAGCTCTGGAGCACCAAGATGATATCCGTACCTGAGCTCAACATCGTTGAGGTCAATGTCAAGATCAGCTACCTTCAGGAATTTCATCCCGCTCTCGCCTATGTCATAATCTACTTCATACTGATAGGTATCGAACCAGTCTTCAAGAGCCATTCTTTTGAATACCATGTTGTGCACCAAACTGGCACCAACTGCTTCGCGAGATAAATAGTTTTCAATGTGCGTTCTCTAAGCTATCCCCTGTCTTGCTACGAAGAGCATAGGTTGATAAACATTCTTCGAAACGCACTTCTCTGTTTGCATACGCAGTGCCATCAGAATTCCTTATCTGAGCCGTAGCCACGCAGTGCTCGTCGGGACGTACCCTGTAGGGTTCTAGTCATGGTCGTCTTTCTGCGGAGCCTGGGCTTTCTTCCAATGAACGGCTTGCTCATGTCAGTCTCCATATTTGGGTTCTCAACATCGGTGCCAAGTCTAGTGATTTCTCCCTTCAAGCCTTTAGTCAGGCGCATTGAGAAGTCATACACCTCGATCCTACCATTCCGAAGTTCATAGCTCTGTCCTAGCTGAAGAGTATCCACATCTTCATTCCACAGAGTCATCTGGATTCTTGCGGTTTCGTCCGCAACAGTTATGTCTTCGACAAGATAGACCCGTCCTGTCCGTCTGGA
>CAYPUO010000577.1:0-2870 GCA_964413775.1 uncultured archaeon | reverse complement strand
GATCCACCATACTGTCGAAGTTCAGGCAGACATGGTACGGAATGGAGTACTCACCTTCAAGACCAAAGAAGGCAGCTACACCTTCCATGATTCATGTCACTTAGGCAGAGCACTTGGAATCTATGAGCCGCCCAGAGAGGTAATTCGGGCCATTCCCGGAATGGAACTGGTAGAGATGGCAAATAACAGGGAGAACTCCAACTGCTGCGGTGGCTTTGTGAGCGTAATAGACCCAGACCTCGCCGACTCTATTGGCAAGAAAAGAGTTGCTGAAGCAGCGGAACTCGGAGTTGATGGCATCATCACAACTTGTGTCTCCTGCTACAGAAATCTGAGCTATTGTGCTCGAGGAACAGACATCGAAGTCATTCAGCTTGATGATCTCATTCTTGACCTAGCACAATCGTCATTAGTAGGGGAGTGATGGATATAAATGGAAATAAAAACTGGAGGATGCAATAATGAGTGAATCGAAAGGAACAAGGGTCGCCATTGTTGGAGCTGGAATTGCTGGATTCAGCTGCGCTCTTGAGTTGAAGGGACTTAAAGCGAGATGCCAGATTCTCGAGAAAGAACCTACTGTGGGAGGCAGGGCAAGGTCATATACGGAGTCCGGATATGTGTTCGACCAAGGGCTTCACTTCTTCGTTGGGGGATTTAAGTCGCTGATTCCAATCCTAGAGAGAAGTGGGGTCAAGATGACCACTGTGGGAGAGGGTGCAGTATGGATGAAGGGTGGAGATAGATACCTCATAAGCCAATCAATCATCGACCAAGCGAAATTCGGACTCTTTGGCCTCAATGAAAGGAGAAAGCTTGGCGCACTCGTGAAAGAAAACCTCGAAAGGAAAGACGAGGACTTCCTCAACCTTGATAAAATGACTTTCGCAGAATATGCAGAGGATAAGATACCTGAAGACCTCCTTGAGGATTTCTACGATCCACTCATCCGCACTGTGACGTTTATGAAACCCGAAGAGGTTTCTGCTGGACAGTACCTTTACTCAGAACAGCAGAGATTTGACTATGAAGATGGTTTCAAGTCCATGTATCCTGAGCGAGGTGGTCTGGGGAGTGTGCCGTATACGCTAATGCTACAGGCCAGGAATTTCGCGGTTGAGCCAAAGGTCAACTGCAATGTGAAGCAGGTCATCGTTGATGATGGAATGGTCAGGGGCATTGAATATGAGCAGGGAGGGAAAGACATTCAAATGGATGCGGATGCAGTAGTCATTGCAACCCCTGCAGACCTCCTTCCGAATTTTATAGACATGAGCAAACTCTCAAATGACTTTCGAAGTGCTATTGGCAAATTCTCATACCGCCCAGCTGTTGTAGCTTACTTCGGGCTGTCAAGTCGGGTCCTTGATTTTAATGTTGGAGGGTTTGTCCCTGGCAAGAAGATACACATAATGGCGGAGGCGAAACGTGTTTCTGGTGTGCTTGCTCCAATAGGTGAGTCACTGCTTACAGTTACATCAATAGATGAAGGGCTGCTGAAGATGGAACACGAGGAAGCGACCAAAGTCCTTCTAGATGAGCTTGCAGACCTCATTCCAAACATCGAGGAAAAAGTCACTTGGAGCAAGACATGGAAGATTTGGCGTGCTCTTCTTGCGCAGAAACCTGGCATCATGCATGACCGTCTCAAGACAAACCGCACAGGCATCAAGGGCCTCTATGTCGCAGGCGAATTCGCCAACTGCGACAACTACTACGCTTCGATGGAGGCAGCATCAAGGTCCGGAATTGCGTGCGCAAAAGAGATGGTACAGGACTACAGCTAGTGCAGACCAAAACACTAAGATTGTCAGCGGTACAGGAAGTCACCGCTGGCACATCTATTGCATTCATGGATAATGATAATGCGCACTTGAGGTTTCTTGATGTCACGTTTTAGAATCTTGGATTCGACAGGTCATGCAAACGATCCATACATATGCGCCTCATGTGGCAACTGCACGATGGTCTGCCCGACTTTTAGACAGCTCCGGTGGGAATCATATGGACCGAGAGGAAGACTTCAGGTCACCAAGAACATAATGGAAGACAAGGCAACTTTTGATGAGGAATATGTCAGAAAGCTGTTCATGTGTTCACTGTGCGAGTATTGCGCACAGGTCTGCACAACTAGTCTAGGCCTAGACCGTTTTTGGGAACTCACGCGCGCAGAGGCCTGGGACGCAGGGCTGGTTCCAGCAACGGTTCGCTTCGCCTGCAGCTCAGTTCTGAGCAATGGAGACCCCCTCTCGATGGGAGCTTCATCTCGGATGCGCTGGGCAGAAGACCTGGAGATAGACATCTCTGACAGGATTGAAGCTCCTGCTAAGACCGCATACTTCCTTGGATGCGAAGTCGCCCTTAAACCGCAGCTAGGTGGGATAGCAAGGTCAATGATACGCATTCTGGAGAACGCAGGGGTCGACTACACGCTGCTTGGGAAGAGAGAGAGCTGCTGCGGAGCGCCGCTTCTTTGGGGTGGAGACAGAAAAAACACTCCTCTCATGGCTGAAAAGAACATCTCCTTCATGGAGGAGCTTGGTGTTGAGACTATTATATTCAGTTGCCCGTCATGTATCAACACATGGATCACGTCGTATTCAAGTGTAATTGGTGAGCCAATTAATAGGAAATTTCGGATGCTCACACCTTCGCAATATTTCTCTGAACTCATAGAGAAGAATCTCCTACGATTCAAAGAGCAGCCTCTGGTAACAGTCACATACCATGACCCCTGTGTGGCTTCTCGAAGACTGAATATTATCGAAGAACCACGAACCGTAATCGAGCGCATACCAGGCATATACTAGGTTGAAATGGCACACTCAGGAAAAGAAACAATGTGCTGTGGAAGTCACTGTCTACTAAAT
>CAYPUO010000576.1:0-2881 GCA_964413775.1 uncultured archaeon | reverse complement strand
GGTCTACATCACTGGATCGGCTAACGGTGAACGACATCAACACACATATAGAAGAGGACTGGTACGAGTACATGAGCAAGGAAAGCACTGACATCGTGAGCTCGCCGATTGACAGTGAAGACAAGATGCTTGACCTGAAGATCCCACTCTGCGAGAATCTCCAATACTTGGATATCGTAGAGACTTCTAGGGCTGGAGTATTAGAGCCGCCAACAACATCTAAATTCCGGACGATTGACCTAACGAACCTGCAATACATGTATTCTCTCCGGAAGCTCGAGATACGCGGCCAAGGAATATCCCATTTAGACCTGAGTCCGTTGTATGACCACCCCAGTGTTTCTCATGTGACAATAGCCCAAAATGATAACCTGACGGAGCTTGATATCACACCTCTCCTGTCAATAGCCAATGGCTTGGGCAGGCACTACCTCGATGAGTATGTTCGTCACAGAGTCTACGATGATGCCGCTGGTGAAAGTAGAGAGGTGCTGGGCCCCAAGATAAGATACACCGCGTCAAGCAGTATGAGGCACATGTATGACTGCTTCGAAGATCGTTTTAGGTACATAGTGGAAGACCCTGTGGAAGACACACTCAGAGAAGAGCCAATAGACATTGAATGGTACTAGCGACCACAGGTTTTATTAGGTGGTTCGCAAGTGTACAACTGAACGTCTGACCTTATGGTCAGTTCGCGTACGTACAACGGAGGGGCTTCGTCATATTGAGGTTCCATGCAAGTCGAGTTACTCGTATCTTTTCAATTGTCTTTGTAGTTATCATTCTGGCAATAACCATTCAGGTGGCTGCTGCGCCTACCAAGGATGAAAGTCAGCCTATCACTGTACCAGGCTATATCATGAGGTGTTATGACGGCACTGGATTTGCTGACGAACCTGAAGGCGCTTCTAGTCTTGAATCAACGCTAAATGCCGTGACGCTCCTCATGGAGTCAGGAGGAAACTGGCCATCCGGCCTGTGGCAAGCTGTTGAGGGAATTGTCAATCGGTACTCAGCGATGCAGAGCATGCAACGCGGCGGGTTTGTCGCAGAAGGAGAAACTGCACCAGACTTTAGGACAACCGCGCTTGTTCTTGAAACTCTAAAGGGACTTGACCGTCTTGATGCTATTGATATCCCCATGGTCGAGCGATATCTTTGGTCCTCATTTAGAGAGTCGCTGACCATCGACCGCTGGATAAGCGATGGTGACTTTGATACTAAGTACTGGGCACTGCGTGCAGCAAGCGCTATTGACTATATTGAGGCTCTAGGTATCAAGAGCATTGATCTCGACAATATTATAGCTCCCAACGCAAACCGCGCCGACTTCCCCGAAGATGAGCTATACCTCACGTGGGGGGAGGCACATTTTGAGGATACAGCATATGGCGGATTCGGAACTGAGAGTCAAGAGCGGCAGCTTGAAATCATCGACAGCTATTCGTTGATGATTCAGAATGTGTATGCCCCCACTATCATGCCTCTCATGGTAGACACTAATGCCTTAGTGTCTTCTCTCACTGCTGATATTGACCATGAAAGAGGCGTAGTCACGGATACCTCAGGGCTTGCACAGTCTATGCAGACTCTGCAGGTGTACAATACATTGGACAAGATTGGCAGGCTGGATGCTCTATTTGCTGATGACTGGGGCGCTTATCGAGCGGTCGCGGCACAGAACGCCGTGAAGAATGGAAAGGCATTATGGCTTGCGCGCACGGAGAACAATGCTGCTCATGTTTCTGACTTGAACAACTACGTCGAACTGGAACAGATACTCTCTAGGACCATCAATGGCAAAGTGATACGCTTCACGCCAGTGTTCGACGACTCTTCTCCATCCCAGTTCACCATTTCCAGCAGTGATGATACGGGCACCTCACTGATTAAGGGATGGAATGCTGTGCATGATGATATAGTAGTCGTGCCATCTCTTCTCTTTGAGCACCATGTCTTTGCATCAGACAATACAGGGCCGGCTCCCATGTTCTTTCTATTGATATTGATGTCTGCCGGAATAGTTCTTTCCGGGTTCGTGGGAAACAAGAGAGCAGCTATGATTATTTCGATATTCCTCATATTCCTGTATGCTGGAGAAGCACAGTTTGGTATTGACGGAATTATCGGCGCCGCACAATCGTTTATGGGTGGCGTGGCACCGAATGTAGAAAGCAATAGTCCTCTCATGCTATCGACAGGGATGAACGACATTGGAACAGCCTATGTCAGACTGGAAGATGGAAACACTGTTGACGATACGGGAGAGACTATGTACAATTCGACCTTGCTTGAAACGGGCCCAGAGAATGCCTTTGCAGAGGCATTTGAGCCAGAAGAAAGCCCGAACACCCGAGTCAATGCATTGCGTAATTTCGACTGGGAAGCAGCCAAATCTCCTGAGGTTTCAATAACTAGTCTTAGGGCCGATGACTTGTCAAGGGCCGCACAGTTACATGTACAGTACATACCATCAGATGGCCAACCCATCACAGGTACATATTATGCCTTTGAAATACTCCATGCGAATTCGGAACCCCTAGGCGTGGACATCAAGGGGGATGCCCTCGTTGATGGAATTCCCGAGGACAATAAGATGCTAGAGAGCAAAAAGCTCTTGATGGACTTCACAGCGCAATCAATTGGAACCTGGTTCAAAGACGACTACGCTCCCATACTAAAGGAAAAGTTCAGTGCTGAACAGGTTAGAATGGGAGATTCTGCAGTGGAGTATGTTTGTGACGGCAACAAAGTTTTCGTCACGGCGAAAATAGAGGCAGCGGTGAAAAAGGGGAACACGATCAGGACAGCCGTGATTGAGATAACTTCAGAAGAGGTCCAGCAGTATTTAGCAACGAAGACACATGTCAGTCCCGAT
>CAYPUO010000575.1:0-2882 GCA_964413775.1 uncultured archaeon | reverse complement strand
ACTCAGTGGTCAAGAAGTAATGCACTTCCCGAAGCCTATCGGCGACCTTGTCGGCTTTTACTCAATTCATGGAGAATTGTCTACAGTTGCAAGGAGTTTCCCGACCATAAAGACACTCGACGTGAAGCTGTCATTCCCTGTAGATATGCTAAGCAGCTTCAGTGCGCTGGTGGACTTTGGTCTTACAAGTGAGGCTGAGATTCGCGTCGGTGATAAGATGGTAGCACCTAAGGAGTTCCTCATTTCTCTCCTAAGTCAACCTTCAGAAAAGGATACAGGTGCAAGTGATAGAGAATGGGTAGTTCTTCGCGCAGTTGTCGAGGGCAAAATGGGCAAGGACAAAGCTGAGCTGACATATGAAACCGTCAACCAAGGCTCCAAGAAGTGGGGTTTTGGCGGAGTTGCATGGGGAACAGCCGCTCCTCCAACAATCGTAGCTCGCATGATTGGGAATGGGATGATCGATAAGCGAGGTGTGCTTGGCCCTGAAGCGTGCGTGCCAGTGGATTCATTCTTCAAGGAGCTGAAATCATACGGATTCAAATTGACCGAGCGCCTTAGGATTGCTAGGAATCTCTGAGAAAGCATTCGCGGCGGCAGGCGAAAGACACACAATTTGACCTGTGACCTATTTCAGATGGCCTTCAGAGGATGTTCCGTAGCTCCTCCATTGCTTCAACAAGGCTGCCAACTTCTGGCACTTCAGGGATTCCAATGAATACATATTTCTTCCCGCGGTTCTCCGCCTCCTTTTGGATTATTTCAAAGAACACTCCGCTCTCATCAGTAATCTTCCATGAAGGAGGCCGCTGAACACTTCCGCACCATTTCGGATTTTGGCCTTCTTCATCTGCCCGACATGACTTTGACACACCGCACGA
This sequence comes from uncultured archaeon, assembly GCA_964413775.1. Classification (GTDB taxonomy): domain Archaea; phylum Asgardarchaeota; class Thorarchaeia; order Thorarchaeales; family Thorarchaeaceae; genus MP5-2226. Next base: position 2,001 of record CAYPUO010000575.1, on the reverse strand, counting down.
TGGACTTCCGTCGATGCCAATGAAGGGACCTATTCTATATCCATTCCTTTCATAGTCCTCTAACTGATCAAGGACTTCAGTAGCCAAGCGTCTGCAAAGGCTCCTGAAGCTTGGTACATCGTATTGATCCTTTATGCATTCCCATCTTCCCAGACCCATGTGGATTGTTTCAGGGCATCCAAGCTGGATAATGCCGTACTCCCGTTCAACCACCAAATCTAAGACTTCTGGAATGACACTCGGATACAGAGCGATATCTTCAACTTTTGCATTCTGGTTCAGAATACAGTGAGCCAGTATTACCAGTTTCCTGCTCCGCCTCATCTTCTTCTTTCTCCTCATCGATTTCTCTAACACATTTACTGCGGATCTCCTGATGGTAGCATTGCCCTCGAAGGAACAAACTCACCATAGCCAGCAGGACCCACAATGTCACCCGGGTAGCCGTTTTCCATGACTGTAGTGCCACGCACGATGGTCATGACGGGTACGCCAGTCACTCTCATTCCCTCAAAGGGAGTATAGTCGGCAACGCTGTGAAGTTCGTCTGCACGAATCACTGCTTCTTTCTTGAGATCGATAATAGTAAGGTCTGCATCCGCACCGAGCTGGATGACTCCCTTTCTCGGATACAGATTCAGAACCTTTGCTGTTCGAGTCGATGTGACGGATGCAAATTGCTCCATCGACAAACGCCCTCGATTCACTCCTCTGTCGAGCAACAAGGGAACCATCGTTTCAAGACCAGGCATACCGGGTTCTATGGCCCATATGTCATGTTCATTTCGTTTCAGGTCCTCAGCCAGATGCATAGGGGAATGATCTGTTCCAACCATGTCAACAATGCCCAGCGCCAGCCCACGCCAAAGAGCATCCACATCACGTTGATCTCTGAGAGGAGGACAAGTCTTTTTTAGAAAGCCGTTGCTCTCCATGTCCTTTGACGTAAATACGAGATATTGGGGACAGGTTTCAGAAAAAACCGTGAGGCCTTCAAGTTTCGCACTCTTCATCAGTTGCACGCCTTGCTCAGTGCTGAGATGGACAACTCTGAACCTTGCTCTAGTAACTCTCGCAAGCTCCAGCATTGTCTGAAGGGCAACCGCTTCAGCGATTTTCGGTCGCGAAGCAACGAAATCTGTAGGATTATTCTGCCCGCCCGACTTCGCTCTTTCAGTAAGAACTGATAGAATTCCATCATCCTCGCAGTGCGCACTGACCATTCCCCCAGTTCTGGCAACTTCACGAAAAACATCAAGAAAATATCCATTGTTCACAACAACAAAGTCACTGTATGTAGTGAAGATCTTAAAACTCACAATTCCAAGTTTCACGAGTGTTTCAATCTCATTGAGCTCGTCCGCTGTACCATCAGAAACTATGGCATGAAGTGAGTAATCAATCCTGCTCTTTGCTTCAGCATCACTTTTGCGTGAATGGAATGCATCCAGAAGACTCTGTTTTTCACCAGAATACAGGAAATCTATGACAAGCGTGATTCCACCCCCTGCAGCAGAGGCAGTTCCAGTGTCGATTCCCTCAATCTCCATCCAAGGAGAGCGAAAATGGACATGTGGATCGATTGCTCCAGGAGTGACAAACTCCCCATTCAGCTTGATGGTTTCATCACTGGATGGGAGGTTGACCTCCTTGGCAATCGAAACGATTCTGCCATTTTCAATTGCGAGTCCGCCATCCAGTATCCCAGTAGGAGTGACTAGTCTGCCGCCCGTTATTGTGAGATCAACCCTCATTTTCTTGCCACGCCACCAAGCTAGTCAACTACGAGCTTTTTGTGTGAATCCGAAACCAATCTCGTCAGCTCGTCGGATACATCCTTCTCCAGAGGCCTTGGTTCGTGATTGCGGAGTATGTCCTTTACACGTGCATTTGCCACGGTTAACATGTCCTTCTGACCAGCTTTAATCCATTCTTCTTCTGACTTTCGGTCAAATAGCCGACCCTTGTAAAGCGTATCGCCAAGATGCTTAAGGGTATGTT
>CAYPUO010000574.1:0-2892 GCA_964413775.1 uncultured archaeon | reverse complement strand
GCATACAGGTCAGTATGATGCCCCCAGAGAGGCGATACTGAAAGCTTCTGGACAACAACCTGTGGAGATGTTACGGAGCCGAGAGAACGCGACATGTTGTGGGAATGGCGCAGGCTTGAGGGTGTTGTTTCCAGATCATGCAAAGGTGATAGGACATAGCCGTATTGATGATGCGAAGGAAATCGGCGCTGACACCATTATTACCTCCTGTCCCTTCTGCAAGGACATGCTGGAGCAACAGTCTGATGAGTCAGTCGAAGTCTTGGATTTGGCTACTTTTGTGCTCCGAATGGTGAAAGGCCGCGACACTAAAGGTGATTAGGCCAAAGAGGAATAGAAGGGGGGTTATTCATGAATTCGGAAGAACTTCTACATCTCAAGGTACGCCTTCTGACCGAAGGTGCCACTCTCCCAGCCGGCTACTCTCGGGGGAGAAAAGGCGGTGCCGGTCCAATTGGAGGGCGGTACTTCCTGCTGCCGAATGGAAGGTCGTGTGGCGTTCCAATTCGAGATGGTGAAAGGGCGAAGCAATTCCATTCATCTACCATTGAGCCAACAGGCGTTCAAGGAGAATGGTTATACGACACAAAGTTTACTCTCATAGAAGTCCAACCCCCTTCGTTCTATGGCAGCTCTACAAGTGAAGGAATAGAGTTTAGCAAAATTGCCCTAATGCACGGCTCTGATTGCCTTGCAACAACCGTTCTCCAGACATGCAAGTATTGGAGTTCTGGGGATCAGTGCAAGTTCTGCACACTTCCCACATCACTTCTCTCCGGCAAAACAACCAAAGAGAAAACACCAAAACAGATAGCTGAAGTTGTCAAGACTGCTGAACTCAGTGGGAGTGTAAAGCACATCTTGCTCACTACCGGCACAGATGAAGGAGAAGATATGGGCATTAACCGACTGATTGCGATATCACGTGCAATCCGACGAGTGAGTAGTTTGCCCATCGCAGTGCAATTTGAGCCTCCAGATAATCCTTCGATCTTTCAAGAACTTGCTGATGCCGGCGTAAATGCAGTCGGCATCCACATTGAGAGTGTTGACGATAGAATCCGCCAAGAAATATGTCCCGGAAAATACAGGCGCAGTGTCAATGGACTATATGATAGAGCCTGGGATTCTGCACTGCAGTACTTCGGAAAGGGCAATGTCACGACTTTCATCCTTCATGGTCTTGGAGAGGACTTGTCAAGAACACTCGAATTCTGTGACGATGTGGCTGGAAGAGGTGTCTTGCCTATTGTAACACCTTTCAGACCTGCCCCCGGAAGCCAGCTAGCTGAATTCTTGCCGAGTTATGTAGGAAACTTGGAGGAATCAACGGAGTTCTATAAGCAGCTGGGCTTGATTCTGCACAAACATGGCCTCAATCCAAAATCAACGTCCGGTGGCTGCTCCAGATGCGGCGGTTGCACACCTATTCAAGAGGCATATGACTGGGCGGCGTCTCGATAACTGACTGTGGACACTCGTAGACAGAGTTTTATCACATGACTATCCTTTCTCACTGGATTGAAAATGTCCTCCTTTCCAGAAGAGGAGATTCGGATTGTCGAATTCTCGGAAGATGATGCCGAAGAGATTTCAGAGCTCTTCAGGCAAGTATGGCCATTAGCCCTTGAGTATCCTGAGGGGTGGCGCAAAATCAGAATGTACTCACCCGAGCAGGTAATTGCAGATATGAGAAGTGGCTATCACTACTTTGGAGCAAGACTGGAGGGAAGGATTATGGGTCTATACAAGGCAATAGTCACGGAGAAGGGACTATTCGGGGAGCACCAAACCGTTAGCCTTGTCTGCCGTAAGACCGGCCTTGCGTCAGCAATGTATATTCAATTCGCAGAATATGGCAGGAAGCTCGGCTGTGCTCGTAACTACTGCAATACTCTGGTTGGACAAGAGGCTAGTGAAAGACTAATGAAACGCTTTGGATTCAGACCTTGGGGTAAGCCATATGAGCAGTATCCAGGTATGCTTGTCCAGATGTACGAGCGTTCTCTCGGGTCCGATTGAGTTGCCCTCATGGTGTCGTTGGAACAATTGGTCATCTTGAGGCCTCTGCGTAATCAGCTCCGAAAAACTCATAGATGCTGGATGTAGCCTTTCTTCGCTTATAGGATAGAGGAATCTGCTTTGGATATTTACCCGATTCTTGTTGATGGAAAAGAAGTGGATACCGGCAAGTACATCCCTTTTCCTGATATGGACAAAGTTGTAGCAGACCCTGGACTGGCGATTGCTCTTCAGTTGCAGGATGTATCCTCACTACAGAGATTTGCTGTTTCTCGCTTCTCAAGTATTGTATCCGGAAGTACTCCCGAAGGGCGATATCTCAAAGACTACATCCGATATCACGGTGTTCCCAAGTACTCAAAGGACGAGCTTGATGAGACAGTATTTGCAGATGTATGCGTTGCAAGCGACAGAGACCTCAATTCAGCACTGGACGCTGGGGTACGTGACCATAGCAAGCTGTTCAATCCTTTCAGAAGGAAAGGTTGCGGTGCAACCCTTGATGATAGAGTCGATGCTCTCTATCAGGCAGGACTTGCAGTTAGGGACCGGTTTGAAGAGGTCCGTGAGGTATCTGTGAAAGAGGGTGTTCCTATCGGGACATACGACTGGACTTGGAAGATGTTTACTGAGTACCTAGAGCGAGAAACCTTTGAGTTATGGGGCAAGAGCCTTGACCTGATAGAGAATCCCGGTAGAGATGGAGGAAAAAACTATCGATTCAGAGAGCCTTATGGCGTTGCATGTCTATTCACACCTTACAATTCTCCTCTTGCTCTCGGTATTCTGAGCATTACTTCGTCGATTCTCGCAGGAAACTCGACCATTCTAAAGCCCCCCGCGAAAGTGCCCCTGAGTACGATACTACTC
>CAYPUO010000573.1:1025-2895 GCA_964413775.1 uncultured archaeon | reverse complement strand
TGTTACGGTGTGTCCAGAGGTGAGTGGAACTATGGAAACGAACACGTTGTTGGTGGAGTTAGAAATCCGAGTTGCGTTTACTGTGTCATAGTAAACCACCGTAAAGGTGAAATTATCTAGGTAGTTGGTTGCCGTCGGGGCGGTCTCAAGGTACACGTCAGTTTGAGTTCCTAGGAGGCGAACTCGCGTGTTAATCGACTTAGAATAGTACGTATCACCGCCAATCCAACTAGCGTTAATGGTAAGGTTCTTCCAACCAATAGTACTCCATTGACTGCTGGGAATTGAAACATTATAATGCCCATCCCCTAGCGATGAAGCAATTGAAGAAAACGTTAACCCTGGAACTTCGGGACTTGTTATTTCAAAGTGAACATAGCCCGTTACATTTGTGATGCCCTGTGTCAGGTCAGTGTCTTGGTAGTACAGAAGAACAGTAATATCCTGACCTATGGGTGTCTGCTCAACAGGAGCGTCCAGAACAAGCAAGGTATTGTGTCTCCTCACCTCCACACCAATTGAGAAGGTATGATTTTGATAGTTATTCATGCTAACGTTTAAAACGACATCATAGAGATTGCCCCCCACGGTCAGGGGATCATCAGCTTCGGTGAACAGCGTAATATTGTAGATTCCTGGCGACGTTTCCACAACGCTGTAATTCATCTCACCAAGTGTATGGAATGATGTCCAATTGCAGGTGATCTGCGATGCTTCGCCAGAAACGGGCTGAGCATTGTCTGTATCGTACCATGTTAGACTGAATGACTGTGATGCCCCAACCGGGATTGAAAGCTGGTTTGCTGAGTAGCTGATCGTGTTGTATATCTCTCTTATCTCCACAAACATCACCATGGTCTGAGGCTCAACAAAAGATGCACCACCAGTCACTTCTACAGGGTACTCGCCAATAGCAATGCCGGTCGTATCAAGGTTAATCTGATATCTTCCAGAGCCCAACTCCTGAACAGAGTAACCTCCTGTCCAATTGCATGCGATGCTTCCGCCGAGAATGCCTGTACCATTAACATTCTTCAGGTTAACTGTAAACGACTGACTGCTTCCTACCGGCCCCTCAATACCAGGATACTCGGGCGATGTAAGATTCGCCGCGTAGTTCACGTTGACTGTAACTGATGCATAGGCAGTATCAAAGTTATTAGCGGACCAGGACAAATCAATCGTGTATGCACCTTTGTGAGGTAGCAGTGATGTATCTAGTACCTTTGTATACTGCCCGTTCCCACTATCATCAAAAACGTCGGTTCCGAGAGCCCAGCTGAGAGCAAGTGTCCCACCGGGAACGACAACCTTGCTATCTGTATCATTTGCAGTCAGAACAAGCAGGAGTAAATCACCGTAAGTGACGTTGGTAGTCCAAGTTCCTATGGCATCGTTGGGATAGTTGATGGTAAGGGCCGAAGTGTGTGTCACTGTAAACGAACGCTTAAAGAAGCCAGTAGATCGCCAGACAGAATTGGTGCCTACATCATTAGTTATGGCCTGAATCATCCAGTTTCCGGCAGAGGCATTTGCTCCTGAAAAGGTAAGGTTCGGAGTAGTGGCATACCCAGTCGCATCAGTCGTTACATTGACACTATACCACTCATCCCCAGATGGACTGTAGATTGTGAAGTTCACAATTGAATTCACGTACTCTGGTCCAACATACGCCCTGACCTGTGTCGTGTTTCCGGCGCGCAAGTCCACAGACCTGCTCCAGGCTAAGCTATTCGGATCGTAGAGCTCAATGTTGGATATCATGTTGGGTGATTTGCTGAGCATTCGCCAATAGCCATATCGTCCAGCTTCGGTTGCTACACTATAGGCAGATACATTCACATACCCATCCCCAGGCTGGCCACCGCTC
>CAYPUO010000573.1:0-1015 GCA_964413775.1 uncultured archaeon | reverse complement strand
CCGCTCCACCCTGACGTAAGATTCGTTCCTGGTGCCAAGGGGCGGGCCAAGAAATAGACATCGCGATTGTCTGGTATTGTCATATTGAAGAAGTATCTATTCGTGTAGCCAGGCGGGATGTCAGCATAGAAGAATGTCGTATAATAGGCATCAGTGTCATTTCCTATTGTGAATTTCTCTCCATATGCAGTCGGATTGATATCTTTAACAGTGCCGGAGTCCAGACTTCGAGCAAACATATTGACTTCGAGATCAAATGAAACAATGATAGTTCTGTTGGGAGTGGGATTGATTGGTGTGGGGGCCCACGTGAAGTTGAGGTCCACAGGATTCGAGGTCCACGGGATAGTCGGAGTCTGGATGATATACCCCGAACCATAGCCAGCGTTGTTGCTGATTGGTATGCCATCCATGTTTAGGTTCAGACTTGTCGGAGTCGCACGAGTCTTGAGGTATAGCTCAATGTTGTCAAACTTGGCCGCAGGGAGAATATTGGGAGCATATCCCGCTGTAGCCTTGCACCACAGACCCAACTGCATCAATACATTTTGGTCCGTAGGCAGATTGAAAACCGATGGCGAAACATAAATCATGCCAGAGTCATACCATGTCCTCTCTGCGCCAATCTCCGTGAATGAGAGTTCCCAGACATTGGTACCTTCAATTGTCGCATAGAGAGAGAAACTTCCTGTCATGCCGTAGTGACTGTTATCTCGCGTTTCGGCCCAATAGTCTGTCCTGAGGCCAGCCCACACCACCCGGCCACGCGGAACTGTCATTGTCTGCTGTGCCCATGCACGGTTTCCACTTGAATAGTAGTAGGGTGCACTGCCGCTGTTAGAGTTGAGGAAGAAGTCGAAGCATCCATTACCAGTCCCATGGCCAGACGCATTATATTGTGAAATCGCAGTTGAATAGCCTCCATTGCCAGTTGTTCCCAAGGTCCAATCCGTGGAGCTACCAGTCAAGTCAGGGTTCTGAGTCCATGTTCGATTCTCGTATACATTGGTAAGAT
>CAYPUO010000572.1:0-2895 GCA_964413775.1 uncultured archaeon | reverse complement strand
GTATCTCCCAATGTTTGGAGGTACCTTTGTACTGTCAGGTCTACGCATTACCCTGATTGATGGGAGCGTGATAGACTACGGCTCAAAGCAACTGGACATCAATCTTGAGAAGTACTCCAATGATGTGCACCCGGAGAACGCAACACTCACTGGCGCAGACATTATGTATAGCAGCAGTAATGGCTATATCTACATCGACACCATGGGGCAAGCCCAGCCTGTTGTCTTCACTGACCTTCTCATTGCAATTGCAATTCTCGGAACTATTGGCGCCGTTGTTGTCCTCGGCGTCCTCCATGTCAAGGGAAAGATCACCCTCCCAATCTCGCGCCTTAAAGGTGCCGTAAGACATGAACCAAGTCCGACAGCAAGACCATGACCCATGTACTGGCCGATGACATCAGGACAAACCTGAAATGGGCTCATAATAGTCTCAAGAGTCGGTGCATAAAGAGTGAGTTCTGCAGTCTGCCCCCGTTGCGGCTATAGCGATACAGCACTAGTCAGGAAAGAGCTCGTGAACCCTGGGAAGTATAAGAAGAGCTGGCGTTGCCCTCGATGCAGTAACACATGGCAAACCGAGGACTGACTTGCCCCGTTGTCAGATACTGATAGGTCCTCCTTGCCACCGTGAACGTACCCAGAGCTATCTGCTCCAACGCATTTGTCGGTCCGATTTAAATAGGTAGACAATGAGCAAGCAGTAAGAAACAGTCAAGGACTATGACTGTATATCCTACAAACCCTAGTGAATGGCAGGCATGGATAGAGAGGCATCTCGGAATTGATGCTGAAAAGGCTGTCATGCTTCTGGAGTCGAACTCGTTCCCCATAGAAGACCTTGAGTCACTCTGGCAGAAAGAGTTCACAGCAGAAAGGGGTTACGTCCCTGACTTCATCCCAGCCCTGCTTCGGAACAAGATGGGAATGATTCGATGGGTCTACTGTGGTGATGATGAGCCGGACTGGAGAGGGAGTGACTAGACAAGATTACAAAAGCGTTATATCGCGTCTGCCTTCACCCAGTTCTGCTCATGCGGAGGTTGCCAAGCTAGGTCAACGGCGCAGGATTTAGGATCCTGTTCAGTAGTGATAAGTGGACTGCGTGCCAGTCTGCACACGATTCGCGAGTTCAAATCTCGCCCTCCGCACCATGCGTCTCACCACAGTTCGATTCGTTCCATCTTGAATTTGCGCATCGGTTCATCAATTTCTGAACCAAAGGGTGCCATGAACCTCTGGACACAGGTGAATAGTTCTTCGGGCACCTCCAATGCAGCTTCGATACATTGAGCAATATCATCCTTTGAGAGATACTGCGTCAGGGGACAGTGGACCAGATAGTGTTCCTCCCCATCTGTTGAGAAGATAGGATACTTCCTACAGAGTAAAGGTCGTACTGGATAGATCTCACAGGCAGAGTCCTTCAGATAGGGACACACCAGGTCATCTCCAAAGTCTGTGACATAGCAGTTCTCTGTAATCTCAATGAACCTATTGGGATATCCGGCATCAATGACTTGGTCTACCTCCAACTTTGTCGCAATAGAACCCCCCTGAGTGCAGCAGTAGCCACCACACTCTCTACAGATATTCGAATGGTTGTGTTCTGACATCGAATAGTTTCAACCCCTTACTCCCATATCAAATCTCGCCCTTTGCATCATTCCTCTCTATTTTTGAATCGGATAGACGAAGACTACCTGATGATTGTTCCAGCTGAGATAGTGCGGTATGTGTGTCATTCTTTCAAAGCCGCATGATAGATAGAACTGGTGTGCGTACTCCATAAAATCACCAGTATCAACACGGATCACATCAGTGAGAGGGTGTTCTCTCGCGATTTCCTTGATCCTCTCTATCATCCTTGTGCCAATACCACATCGTAAGTGATTGTGATGTGTGATAACAGAAGTGATGACAAGTGCCCTCCAGTCGAATCGAATGGTACTATATCCAACGATTTCATTGTTTTTGGAGTCAAATGCAACCAAGACTCTTCCAAATTGGGGAAAAGCAGTGTAGACCTTAATCTTCAGCTCCTCATCATCAAGAAAAGGAGTGCCGAAGTTCTCAGCTTGCAGAATCATCTCCTCTACAGCTGTTCTATCACTGGGCCGGAATTCGCGCACTTCAATGGTCATGGAAACCGATGAAACTGGTCCTCACTTAAAAAACCAACAGAAGCTGATGCAATGAGTGTCTGTGGGCGACAGGGAAGGGGTAAAAGTAGTCATGGTTTACAGCATATCAGGGGTCAGTCCAATGGGAACGGAGTCTTCGTCTACCACTGTAGAGAGCAAGAAAGCGAGCCCATCTATGCAGAAACCTGAGATGTCATTCTTTGGTGAACTTGGCAGATACCTCGTCCATGGATTTGCCTTCACGGCAATGACGTATGCATCTCTGTTTATCCTATTGCCAGCATTGATTCTGGCTGCCGCTCTGGCAGCGTTTGTTGGCATCATAGTATGGTTTGCTCTGGTATTACTCACGTGGAGTTTTGTGAATGCGGTAATTTGCTCATATGTATGGGATTTCCATGTGAAAGGTGACTGGCCATGCTTAATGATCCATGGGCTCTTTCTCATTATTGTGAATACTATCGTTTCAGTGATAATGAGCTCCATAAGCTCCAGTGTCGCTACCGGTAACAATATTCTAGGGCTTGTGGTCTTCTATTCCACTCTATGGGCGGGCTCATCGATAGTAAATGGAATTGCAGGAAAGAGGATTGGAGAGCATTTCGAGCTCTGGTAAGGCCCAAAACATCAGAGTTCAGGTAGCATCTATGTTGGGACTCTGCAAGCACTGATTCCCGTTCCCCGAAACCTAGACAAACCTGGACATCAACGTCCAGGGATGCTGTTCGGTTCCTGCTTCAATGAGGCTGCT
>CAYPUO010000571.1:0-2899 GCA_964413775.1 uncultured archaeon | reverse complement strand
GGGTCAAAGAGGTTCTCTTTGGCAAATTCAAGTGTGTCCATACCTGTTGCAACTTGTACAATTGCTGCGAGCAGGTGCGAGGCCCCAGTATTGTAGTGCCAGAGTTCGCCAGGTTCAGCATCCATGTCCAAGTTTAGACAGTACCCAACTCCATCCTCATGTATGAGGTGGTACACGTCATTCAGCGGAGATGAAAAGGGAGCACTGCTCTCATCCCACACCATTCCCGAACGCATCGTGAGCAGGTTTTGGATTGTGATGCGGTCTCTCCGTGCATCTACGTTGGTAATCTGGTAGTTGGGAAAGAACGAGAGGAGTCGTTGACTCACGTTGTCAATATAGCCCTTGTCAATTGCAATCCCAATGAGCGAAGAAGTGAAGCTCTTCGTAACGGAATACAATAAGTGCGTCCTATTCTCATCATATACGGAGCTGAAGTACTTCTCAAGGACTATGTATCCGCTCTTTACAACGACAACGGAATGAATATTCAGGCCTTCCCTTTCGATATAGTCCACCATCCCATTCAATCGGACAGAGTCGAGGCCAACAGATTCGGGAGTAGCATTCCTCCAGCCGTCAGTTGGCCAGTAGTCACGCTCAGGAGAAGCAGACTTCAATCGTATCTGACCATTAACGACACCTGCCCCCGAGAGAGCGGGTGATAAGAGAGCAAGCAGGACAAGAACTGAAACTAGATGTATCCTATTTCGCATATCATCACCACATTAGTACAAGAAGGTTCAGACAACAGAGGAAGAGCACAGATACAGCGAACCAGATGGCTGACCGCCTGTTTCCAGGATAGTGCTGCTTCCAGAGTACATAACCAAGGACGGGAAAGAGAACGAACATCAGACTGACGAATGGTAGAAGAGTGAAAATGACAGTGTTCAGCACATCCAGCGGGACGTCCGCCCCCGAGAGTTGAAGTAGGCCAAACTGAAGCGTATCGCCAAGATAACCCAGCTTTAGTGCCTGGGCAAAGCAGCCGAACAACGCCCGAGTAGCTGTTGTCATTCCAACGACGAAGAAGACTAGTGATGGAACAAAGCCCGTCCTAATCCGACCAATCAAGAGCGGTAGCAGAAAAATGATGCCTGCGATAAAAGTCAGACCTATGACATTCTGTGTCATCGACAAGAAAAAGTCTTCGCCCGCGAAGTATCCTGTGAAAAGGATCCATTGCCAGGTCTCGTGATAGGTATTCATACCCTTGAGGGGCAGCGGTAGCACTCCGTACCAAGGAAGGTCGCCGGTCCACCCTGCGTGGAAAGGGTCTTGGTAGAGTACTCCTGTGACAATGCGGGGGAGACCCGTGCCTCCTTGCGTCACTGATCTACTAATGTCGGCAGCCACACTGTAGAAGACTCCAATTATGTTGCCCACGACGAATAATACAATGCACAGGTACAGAAATGCCAGACAAGAGAGGATTGAGAGATGCCTTCTGGGAGAACTAGCAAGCTGTTCCTGAGAAGTCGATACATCAGGTGGTGAACAGAATGACGGAGGATGCATTAGCATGTCAAGAAGCCAGAGAAGCCTTGAAGATCTTACGTGCCATTTCAGAACAGGTAGTAACAGCGCGATAGAGATGGTTGTAACTGGAATGAGAAAGACAAGTAGGATGGCAACAAATAGGGGGATTGCTATCAAGACCATGACTCTTCCACCAACCCGTATGAATACAATTGAAGGGACCTCGTCGATGGACGGACCCCAAATCCTTGGAGATATGAAAGCTAATCATTTGCCTAAAGAACACGTTATCAGCGCAAGATTCAGACAACTGAATTTGCCATACCCTGTTGACTGAGAAGAGAAAGTTTATGCAACGCCCTGTACCTTTCCGAAGAAGGTGTTCTCGGTGGATTCTATAGAATGGGGAATCATTCTAGACCTTCTCAGGAACTGCAGGATATCCCTAAGGAGCCTTGCAGACAGACACGAGATTACACCAAACGCCATCAGAAAAAGAATCACGAACATGGAGAACAGAGGCGTTATAGAGAGATACGTTGTCGAGCTCAGCAGGGCGATGATGGACTCGGAGGTCATGTTTGCTCTGCTCTATACCGACAAGTCCATCGATGATGATACTTTTGCAGACATAGTCTTTGAACATCCACTTGTCAACCGTATTCACTACGACTCTTTTGGCTCATGTATCATCAATGCGGAGTATTCCGGATCCAAGCAGATGAGCGAGCTAAGTTCTTTCTTCAGGGGGCTTGAGAGTGTGAGGGAAGTGGAAGTACATACACTACCCATGCCAAGAGGAGAGAAGAAAACTCTAACCAATCTACAGCTTCGTGTGCTCGCGCCGCTGTTCGATGACCCTAGGATGAGGTTCGTCGATATCGCAAAGGCCTCTGGTCTGACAGTACGCCGGGTAAAACGGACTCTAGCAGACTTGATTGAGAGTAAGAGTGTTAACTTCACAATCGTCTTCAACGCAACAGCACTGGATGCATCGCTGGTAGCGTATAGAATCACATGGGATTCAAAAGAAACAAGCCCCCAAGAGATAGACGAGATACTCAGAGAGAAGTTCCCCTACCAGTATTGGCATCTGAACTACTCCGCCACGGAACCTCTTCTGTGGTGTGATTGTCTCGTCGAGAGCAATAGTGCTTCAGAGGAGATAGTCCAAGAGCTGAGAAAGATACCATCCGTGAATGTCCGGAATACAATCCTTGTCTACCCTGCTAAGAAGAGGAGGCTTGTTCGCCATCTTGCGCTCAGAAAACTGGTTGAAGATGCTGGATATCTTTGAACTGGGAGTCTGCTTTAGGAGAAACTTGAAGCACCCACCGTTCGCCCATAACTAACCGGTCATGCGTGCTTCGTTGACTCGTATCACCGCCAGTATAAACACGAACACCATGGTGAAGAC
>CAYPUO010000570.1:0-2901 GCA_964413775.1 uncultured archaeon | reverse complement strand
ACCGTGACACCAGAACGTTCAAACTCGAACAGTGTACCATTTTCCCAATCGGCAACATTGATATTCGGCGTCCAAGGGTTCCAATTGGAGTTTCCCCCTAGGACAAGGACACCCACAACAACACCGCCTAGGATAATGAAAGCGATGATACATGCAACCATTGTGTTATTTCTTTCATAATTACTCATTGTTTTGCACCTTCATTGTAACGGCTTAGAAATCTGTGCCAATCTCTACGTAATTCAACATACATGGGGTCTTGATCTAACACATACCTTCGCATAATGCGTAAGGCATCCGTTCTGTCCTGCTTAGAGAGGTTGTCGTGAACAACCTGATTACGGATAGCAATCTCTGATATGAGGTCGTTTTCTCGCTCTATTATTCTTCTGAGGAGGTCCACCCCATCTGCCTGAGCAGAGTCGGGTATCTCAATACCCCAGACATCCAGAGCCCGAACAATGGAGTTCAGTCTGTCCTCTGCGAACTTTGCAACACCATTATCGGTCCGCATCATCTCTTTGATACCTAGCCGGAACTCACGCGCTCTCGCTCTGTAGAAACGCTGGACGATTCCGGTCGGGGTCTGTTGAGTCCTCACCTCAACAAGGATTCCAACTTTCTTCAACTTCTCGATGTGATGGAGGATTGTCCCCGCATTCTTCCCAAGCTCGGTTGCCAGTTGCTTTACAGTCATCTCTTTGGATGCAACTAGTTTGATGATTGCGGCCCTTGTGGGCTCCATCATGAGCTTGATGATCTTCGGGTCAGAGATGACCTCGATATCCTTTAGCAATACTCGTTTCTTGGGAGACATCTACTAGTCACCCCCGATGAATGAGGTTTCATCTGAGGTCTGCTGCACATACTCATCGGAGTCGGAGAGATTCTCTGATACGAGTATCAGATAGATCCGGCTCATCCCGATTGCTATAGCAGGCAGAAGAATGAACAAGTCGAACAGTGTTACGATCACTCCATATCCGGAATAACTGGCAAGAGCCGCAAGCTCTCCTATCCCTCCTGGAAAGGCCAGAAGAGGTGGGATGATCAGTGGCAGGGAAGCTACCAGTGCAATTCCGAGGAAAGAGAACCAGACCGAGAACACACGGTCGAAATATCTGGTACTCAGTCTGAGGGAGGTCCTGACAGCCTGAAATGCAGACTGTCCATCAATCACAGCTGGAAAGGTCAGTGACAAGAAGCCGGAAACAGCTCCAGCATAGATCGCCACGACTGCAAACAGCAATGCTGGCACCCAGATGCCACCATCTGAAATTGAGAATGGACCAATCAATAGTGACACAGTCGCAAGAGGAGCTATCACAATCAGGAATAGGAGGATTCCCGCTCCCGCCAGGGAGAAGAATTTCTTACTGTACCATGCGAATACACCTTCTGCTGATGTGCCCTCACTCTCGACTATCTCACGTGCCATCCCAAAGAGCGCACCTACTGCTACCATCAGTGGCGCAATAATTGGCGTAACAATAAGGAAGATCATAATGAATGCAGTGGCACCTTGCATGGTTTCAGCGGTTTGTGACCAGGCAACTATTGCAGCCACAAAGGCCTCGAATCCCCCAGTGAGGAATATTGCGGCTACGATAAATGCGGCCACAGTGGCTAGCACAATAATAGAGACTATCAGAATGCCAATCATTCCAAGTATGAATGAGATGAGGTTCTTCACAGCAAATTTGAAGCTGACTTTCAAGTCGTCCAGAAGGACCTTCATGTTCGTGCTTTTGTTAGACATTTGTTCACCATCCAAAATAGGTTACGAGTGTCCCCGCACATCAACAGGGACACTCACGTTTAGGTATTTCAAAACACCGGTACTTCGGCAACAGGGGTTGCTTGCTCTGCGATCTCACCGCCAGTAAGAGCATGATATACTCGGACATAGGCGATGAAAGTCATCGGGAAGAAGACAAGGATCCATGCAAGGCCAATCACCAGGCCGTACCCAGCGAAAGCAGCTGCAGCAGGGAGGACCATTGTGGAGACAGAGAGAGGATAATATATTGAGATTGCTGCTAACACCAAGTAGGGCGAGAATGTGATGAGTGCGAAGACGACGATTGCGGTGTGAATCCCGAAGACACGGTCGAAGCGTTGAGTTGCGAGCCTGAATGACTCCTTCACGGCTTCTTGGACACCCTTGCCGTTCACTACAGCAGGCATGACCATTGAAGTCAGACCGAGAGCAATGAACGAATACGCAAAGATGAAGAGACTACTGCCAAAGGAGGCCCAGCCCGTCAGGGTGTATCCGAGGAGATAGGATACAGTTACCATCACAAGGACTTGGGGTGCCAATACAATCAGAGAGATAATGACACCTGCCCCTGCGAACGAGAGGAAGTGATGGCGTAGCCACGAGAATGCAGACTCAGCAGAAGTCTTGCCTGTTTCGACGACTTCCTTGCTCATACCATAAATCGAGCCAATAATCACGAAGGCTATTGTGAGGAATGGGATCAGAAGCAAGTAGACACCAAGACTCAGAGCTAAGGGATTGAATGTTGAGATGTTGGCCATGCTCTGTGTAAAGGCCTCAAGACCAGCGGGACCGACTGCAAAGAGGATAGCTACTATCGGAATCGCAGCCAGAGCGAAGACCAGTACAATAAAGGCAAGCATGCCCAAGTCGGCAAGGAAATAACTCAGCATGTTATTCCAGGCCCCCTTGGTACTAGCCTTTAAGTCACCGAGAATTGTTCGAAAAGTTGTTGTTTCGTTGGACACAGTTGTTCACCGTTCCATCAAACGCTTTTGACCAAACGTTTGATGTTTGACAAGTACCAAACGTTCCGAATGTATATAAAGCTTCTGTTCAGCGTGAGTCTGTTGCATAAGTCACCTCCCCTCCCAAAAGAGCTGCTGGAACCGCTGTAC
>CAYPUO010000569.1:0-2901 GCA_964413775.1 uncultured archaeon | reverse complement strand
AGTCTGAACGGGTCAAATTGCGACGGACCCATAGGATTCTTCTGCGCTTGCCCAGATGCCCATTGCTCCTCAAGAGTTCCAGGTCCAGACGCAGAACCAGTCCTCAACATTTCGCCAGTCCCGAAAACTGTTTCTGTGCAAAGGAGGGGATCTGAAGCGTCCCAATGGAAACGCGGTGTCGTTATCGGTTCTCTGTCAACACAGCTAGCCAATACAGATTGCGTCGCCTTGGGTAGAAGTGGCATTAGTGGCCTTAATCCTGCCTTCTTGAGTTTGGGAAGGAGCTGTGAATATGTCACCCCAGACTCAATCATCACGACTTTGTTCTTCGTGTCAACGCGGATGATCCGATTCATCTTTCGGAGGTCAATAATGACAGTCCCCTCGACCTTTGGAATCGTACTTCCACTCATCCTCGGCAAACCTGAGCTGACTGGTATCAACGGAAGATGATGCTTGTTGGCAGATTCAACGATTCGAGATACCTCCTCAGCAGAAGAAGGCCAGATAATAAGCGAGGGGGAGCACTTCTCTCCTGTTCCATTGTCACCTATGAATTGCTCAAGTAGTTCCTGTTCGTTCGACGTCCGATTGGGTCCAACAATTGATGCTAGATCTCTGTAAGTTGATGTATTCAATGTCCAATCACCTGCAGTTTGCCCCTTTTGAAAAACGGTGTCCGTGCCCACGCTCAGCAGAGTCCTTTGCTGCTATAGAGCCTCCAGCCCCAGATCCAACGATCACGACATCGTAGTTATGTGTGCTCATGTCTTCACCTTCGTTCTCTTTCTATGTCCTCAATGAGCTTCAGTTCTTTACGTAACGAATTCGCCTTATCTAGTAGGATGCGCTTCCGTTGCAGAAGGAAACTCTTTCTGGTTCTGATATCCCTCATACTCCGAATAGATGCAATAATAGCCTGCTCAGGGATTAGGTCCTCTATTCCAAGTTCCAAGACATTACTGAGAATGCTCACTGTGAACTCTATTGGTAGTCGTTCTGCTGCTACAGTCATGAATTGGTAGTTGAATAGCACGTACTCCTTCACGAAATCACGAGTATCCTTTACGAACTCCATGCCTTCTTCAGTCATAGAGTAGTAAGTGGTATCATCCACGATGCTCTCTGAAACAAGCCCCTTTCGAACCAGTGTCTTCAGTGCAGGATAGACAGTGCCGGTTTTTGGAGTCCATGAACCTTCGAAGTCGTCACGCAGGTTCTTGAGAATCTCATAACCATACTTGGGACCCTCAAGTAATTGTATGAAGATTAAGAGCTGCATGGGCGTGATCTTGCCGCCTGATGGAAGGAACGGTCTGATACTCATTGTAGCGTCACGGTAGGTAGATTTCTACGCAGTTGCATTCTACCTAGTAATAAAGCATGCTGGTGCGTCGCTCATTAAGCTCGGCAAAAGGCCAAGAACCTGCCATTCCATCGGCAATATCCTTGGTGTGTTTGCTCCTCCACTTGGTATGCGTCTGTTGTTCGCGGAACTTGCGTGCACAAAATGAGATTATTATATGACTATGGCATCACGCTCTACGCAATGTATGGGCCGGACATGACATTGGACGGCTGGATTGAAGACTATCTATACAACCGCCCAGACTGGACAAACTCCACATATGAGGAGTATGCTGACATAGCGCTTCACTCAACTGATAATGATGAGGTCAAAGAGGCAGTGAAACAACTACAGAGAATATGGATAGAAGATGCGCCCTCGTTCATCATGGGCCAACTTCCCCTCTTTTCGGCATATCGAACCGACACATTTGAAGGAATCATTGAACATGGGCACTATGGCCCACACAGTTTCTTCACGGGAATCAGCGCGTACAATGCCTCGGTCAATGCCATAGGTGGGACACTCAGGTTTGGGACGCTGCATGCTGCAGCAAGGATTGAAGAAACTGTCTATCTCTCTCCATCAACATGTGATTTGGATGTGAACACGTGGTTCACGGTAAAGAATCACATGGAGATGATGCATGATTCACTAGCAATAATTGATCCAGATTTCAATGTAATAAACTGGCTAGCGAAAGATGTTAGAATTGAGTCACATAGTGATGATGCAGGCATCCCGGAAGGAAGCACAAGAATCCAAGTTGAGATCGTTCCTAACGCGAAGTGGAGTGATGGCGAACCTCTTACTGCCAATGATGTTGTGTACACAATCAACTGGATCCAGGAGAACATGCATTATCGTGGCTATGATGTTGATGAAGTGATCCCAGAGTTCAGCAGGTGTGTCGCATTAAATCCAACTCAACTGGAAATAGTGTTTCCTGTTGAATCATACTGGAATTGGTATAGAATCTGTTTCTTGCCAATCTTGCCAGCACATGCTCCAAATCAATACAATCCGGTTCGTAACTACGAACTTACACCAGAGGAGTTCAATGAGAATCTTGTTGTATCAGGTCCCTTCATGGCATCTGAGTGGGTGCAGGGTGAGTATATCGAGCTCGTACAAAACCCCTATTATTGGAGGAATCCAAACAACATTCCAGAAGTCCCAAACAACACCAGCACTACCGGGACCATACCACCTTTGCTTGTTGATCTTGCATTGCCACTGGCGGTAGGTGCAATAGGAGCAGCTTCGGTCATTATCGTCGGAGGAGTCATTGTCCGAAAGCGCTACATGTGACAGGGGAAATCTGTGCAGTAGCTGAGGAATTCCGTGAACCTCCTAAGGGCAATGTATTTACAGCACTGGCCCCACCATGAGCAGACCATCTATCCAACTGGTTCAGTTATGTGAATCTGCTATGAAATGATGAGCAGTACCAGTGCGGTGCCCAAATTGGATATAATAGACAAGAGGATTCTCCTTGCACTCGATACAAACTGCAGACTATCCTACCAGTCACTTGCTGATATTCTTGGTAT
>CAYPUO010000568.1:0-2912 GCA_964413775.1 uncultured archaeon | reverse complement strand
GTTCAGATACGAAGAGCCAGTCGTCGCGGCCCGTGTGTGCCCTATCCAACCTGATGATGAAGTCGCCCATTTCAGGCTCAGTGATTGATATTCCAGACTTAAACCTCTGACTTACTGATCTATTGAACAAGTATGACTGATATGCATGCACAAACAACGTCTGTATTCGTGGAGGTATTTTCGAAAAGGCGAGTTCGTAGTCCCGCGGATGGTTAATGAGACTTCTGGCTACAACGCGTTCATATCTCAAGTCATCAGGCAAACAATCGACTAATTCTTTGGTTATCTCTCCATTCCTAAGCTTCTCTCTGATTTCTCCAACGCTTCTTGGTTCATACTTGCTTGGCTCAGTCAGAATCAGTCTAATAGCATCTTCGTAGTTGCCTAGCACTGCAGCTCTTCCGACAAGATGAGTGAGGGGGCGAGAAACTCCGAATCTCTGGACCCCAAAGTAATTCAGAAGATGCGTATCCTGCATCTCATCTATGATTTCCACTGCTCGATCGTATGGCAAGTCAAGGTCGCGCACGAGAATTGTGAATCTGTTTCCCCAAAGGTCGCCGATATTCAGAGCATTCCGAGCATAAGAGAGCTCACGCAGCCATACTCTAGAGAGCTCGAGACGACGGAGAGCATCCAAAGCGGCTATTGGGATGGATACTCTCTGACAAGTTAGTGCACGTTTATCTTTAAGACCAGCGTAGGTGACCATATGACGGGATATCCTAAGGGATGCAGATAACAGGCTGGTGGCATCCAGAGTGGACAGACCCATCTTCTGCATCTTTGCATGGATATTCCTTGCCTTCTTTTTGACACCTTGAATTCCCTCAGATGACAAGATGCAGGGTTCATTCAATGGAATGTCTGCTTCCACGACCGCTTGGTTTTGATCAATTTCCTCTACCACGAAGTCCTCATATCTCTGCTTCAGCTTTCCACCTATCCCAGGATAAGGCGTACAGTACAGCTCCATCCCAATCGAGATTTCCAGAGGATGAGGGCTCTTCACAGCAGCTCCTCCTACAGGAGTTTCAGGTCCGCCGTAACTTTGTCAACATCCTGAGACTTTGCAGGGCCTATTGCAAGGACTGTCGTCGTCCCTGGAGGCAGCTCTGTCATCCCTGCATCATGGATAAGCGCATGAGGCAATCTATTGAGCGCAGCTATTCTCATAAGCTGCACAAGATCCTCTTCTGAGACCACTCTGACTGCAACTTTCTTCTGGCCCTCCTGCAACCAAGCCTTCCATACATCCTGTTGGCTTATCCTAGCCTTTTCAGCAGCGGCGACAGCTCCATGAGCAACTTGGACTGCAGTCTTTCCCTTGCTCATTCCAAGGTCGGTCCTAACTACGATGACTTGTTTGTACTCGAATGTTCTCTCGGTCATGAAATTCGCCGCCTGACTATCTGAGTTTGCTGGGAGAGAGATAAAAAGGGTAGCATCCTGCTAGAAACGTAGGTGTCTGTGTTGAAATACGATGCGATCATTGTGGGAGCTGGACCTTCGGGCCTGATCGCTGCTCACAGGATTGCAGGGAATGGGCACCGAGTACTGATACTTGAAGAGCACAACCAAGTCGGCATACCTGACCACTGTGCGGGGCTAGTAAGCAGCTCAGGAATCAAGAAACTGGGCCTAGTCCCTCCGGCGGATGTTATTCAAAACACGGTTGAGGCCGCTCGCATATACTCGCCGTCAGGGCACCCTCTCCTTGTCGAACGGGGAAAAAGAGAAGCATTAGTTATTGACCGCCGCAGATTCGATGCGTGGCTGGCCTCTCGTGCTCTAGAGGTAGGCGCAGAACTCAAAACAAGTTGCAAGGTCAAGGGCGCAAAGAAGATAGAAGGCGGAGAGTACAGCGTTGATTATACCTATAATAACTCTGTAGAAGAGGCAGTCACACGAGTCGTTCTCAATGCTGAGGGCTCACGAGGAGTAATCTCCCGTAGCCTAGGGTTGCCTAGTATCCCAAGGAGTAGCAAATACCCTGCCTTTCAATACGAAGTGTCCGGAATCAACATAGACAAGAACATTGTCGAGATGTTCTATGGCAGAAACATATCCAACGGTTTCTTCGCCTGGATAATTCCTCTTAGTAGCGACAGTGCACGTGTCGGAATAGCATCGAAAGATAGAGCAAAGCAGAGGCTCCAGTCATGCATGAATACCCATCCAGTCATGCGCAACAGACTGAGGGGGATGACGATTGATAGAAGCTTAGGTGGTGTGGTCCTCATAGGTCCGCCTCAGAAGAAGACCGCAGAGTATGGGGCAGTGAATCTTGGCGATGCCGCAGGCTTCGTGAAAGCAACAACAGGGGGAGGGATAATCCTCGGCGGAGCCTCCGCAAACATTGCTGGCACAAGAGTTTCTAGAGAACTCTCCCGGAGGAAAGGAGGGATTGACCTCAGTTATCTTGATGGCCTTTGGAAAAAGTCACTGCGGCGGGAACTCTGGATCATGTACATCGCTCAGAAGATGCTCATGTCTTTCTCAGACAAGGGACTGGATGAGCTGGTCAAGGGAGCTGCACGAATGGGCATACTTGATATCATACGCAAAGAGGGGGATATGGACTTACAAAGACGAGTCATCCTGAGACTTCTCAGGAGTCCAGAAATGTTCCTAGTGGGGCTCCGCGCAATGAGGCACTGGAGTCCTATCTTTTGAACCAGAGCTACACCTTTATCAATCCTGTTCTGGCTCAGACGTGAAGTGAGTTGTATTCGATGGACACTGGCAATAGAGACATCATGGAACAGGCAAAGGCCCTCATACGGGAATTTTCAATTTGTGACAGGTGTCTGGGTAGACAGTTCGCATGGCTGAGTACAAACTCTACAAATGAAGCACGAGGGAGGTCACTCAAGCTCGTCATGTCCATGATTGCGGATGCTGCTCTTAAG
>CAYPUO010000567.1:0-2913 GCA_964413775.1 uncultured archaeon | reverse complement strand
TCCAGACAGCAAGTAGACCCTGATTGGCGAATCTTACTGGATTCCACAACCAGAAAGGAACTTATACAAGCGTTGACGACCATGCTGGATTGAATAACATGCCAGTACTGAAACTCAAGGAACTAGACCTCAATTACAGACTCTCTGGCAGCGGGAATCCAATCCTAGTCATTCACGGGCTCGGAGGGGATAACACGTCATGGGAGTTCGTCGAGCCGATCTTGTCAAAGCACTACCAGATGATCCTTCCGGACCTCAGATGTCATGGAAAGTCGGGCTGCCCTGAAGGTATTCGGCCACCGTCTGAGTTTGCCGAGGACCTTTCGATTCTCGTCAAGCGCTTAGGATACAAGAAGCTGCCCGTGATGGGTATATCCCTCGGAGGATTGGTCGTCCAGCAGCTGATTATAGACTTCCCGGACCTGTTCAATGCAGCAATCCTAGTCGATACTACTGCTCGTATAACAGAACACATCATGGACATGGTATATACATGGAGAGAGATACAGGTCGAGGAAGGAGACGAAGCATATTGGAGGAAGTCAACTGCTGACGGCGTGAGCGCAGAATACATCAAGAATAACCCAGAGCGTATGGAATACCTCCGTCAGAAGTTCCTCTCCGCAGAACCCACAGACCTAGCCGCTGCAGCACTAGGCTTTGTCAACTTTGACAGTGTAGAGAGCTTGAAACAGCTGAAAATCCCAGTCCTCATAATTCATGGCGGAGAAGACAGGCTGATGCCTCCGGAGTATGCACATCTTCTTCGTGACTCGATCCCTGACTCAAGACTGGAAATCATACCAGGTGTGGGCCATTCCTCAGACCTAGAGGCTCCAGAAAAGATCTCTCATCTGGTCATGGAGTTCATTCAGCAGCAAAGCTCCTGATAGACCAAGCAAGTCTATGACACAGGTTCAAGAGGTATCACAAGGACTAGTACAATATATGCAATAACTCCAACGAGGAACAGGAGACAGAAGATTACCCACAAGACTCTGACAAGGGTTGGATCCATCTCCAGATACTTGCCAAGTCCGCCACATACTCCGGCGAGCATGCGGTCGTTTCGAGAGCGATATAGCTTCTTTACTGGATAATTCGAGGCGTCGGCCGTACTACCACCGATTCGAACATGTTCTGAGTCAAGTTAAATGTTCTCCATTCAGTAGGAAAACAGAGTCCACACCTGAATCTAGCGTCATTAGAATAGGCTAAATTGGAGTTCTGACATCCTGCTCTCATGGATGCCCCTACTGAGATTAAGACCGAAACTGATCTACGAGCTGCGCTTGCTGGATACAGGGACTTTGAGATTGAAGTCTATGTAGCAACCTTTCACATTCCAAGAGGCATGGTGAGCACATATGCCAGGATAGCAAAGAGAGTCGGAAATCCCAAGGCCGCTCGTGCTGTCGCAAATGCTCTCAGAAATTGTCCTTTCTACCCAATAATCCCTGCTCATCGAGTGGTCAGTTCTGATGGCAGTTTCAGTGGCGGCCTTAAGAACGCTGCGAGCAGACGGATGCTTGTAAAGGAAGAAGGAATCGCGATTAAAGGCGGCAAGGTGAAGATGAGCCCTGAAATCATATACGAATAGATGGTTACATAGACTACCAAGCAGACCGCTTGACGGGAATCTCGCCAAAACAGCCAGGACATACAATCGTGTTTGCATCTCGCCATTCAACCTCACTCAGCTCTAGGTCTTGGCCGCATTCAGGGCAGCTGCCTGGAATTGAGTATACACGCCGCCCAGCAGCATGTCCTGGTTGCATAGCCTCTGCATTGCCAGATTGAGAAGTCGCTGACCTTGCGAGTACTCCAACGCATGCCAGTAGTATGAAGGTTGTTCCCATCACGCCGGCGATAATAGGTATGAAAATGGGATAGGCAGTGAGTGGAAGTCCCATGAAAACGAATCTCCCTATTACAGACCCCACAATTAGGGACATTATACAGAACATGGAGAGCTGAGTTCGTCCAGGTACCTGATTGCTCAAGAGATCACAAGGCAACTTAGTCTTGAAAGCGTATAAGGAATGCTTCATTGCCCGACGGACCAGACAAGTCGGAGTGCTGAGCCTTGGCTGGTATTGACTTAATGAATGCATCAAAGCAGACAAGTACCAAGAAGAATACACAAAAAGTGGGAATCATGCTTCTGTGCTCTGGCTCATCATCCATAAATGCCATGTACTTCTCTTAACAATACAGACCAATAGAAACGTGAGCAAGAAATGCAATCCTCAAGTTCCTAGTGGGGGGAGTTACACTGGATATCTATGCCAGATTCTTGAGCGAAAGTGAACGGACATCACTGACATCGAGTCTTGCATTAATGGGCTACATCTCACGAAAACTAAACGCATAAGAACTGAGGTTTCGTATGCAAAGACACTATTGATTCACTGTGGAGAGGTTTGCAAGTGAAGACATGCAAATGTGGGAAAGCAAACGATCCAACTCGCAAGTTCTGCATACGTTGTGGGGCATCTCTAATCGATATAGAGGACGATACAAAGCAGGAAGTGACCAGTGCACCAGAGCCTGAGCCTGCTCCGATCGCTTCCCAACCTGTGCCGAAAAAAGCACAGACCACGACAACCAAAGACAAATGGGTACGTCCAAGTCAGGTTGCGAAGGACCGCATGAGGACTGCGAAGAGACACATAGAGAAGACGGAGTTTGAAAAGGCACAGGAAGCATTTGCAAAGACACGTAGCGATGAGGGCGACGAGCGGATGCTCAGGGCAAGCGAGCTTCGAGAACTCATGGCTGCAGCTCCTGATACGACAACTTCAACTCCAGGACCGCCAGCAACTCCCGCACCTCACCCCCAAGAACGACCCGCTAACGGACCCGTGGCGCCCACAAGGGCTCCTCCAACAGGACCGCTAGTCACTCAGACAC
>CAYPUO010000566.1:0-2923 GCA_964413775.1 uncultured archaeon | reverse complement strand
GAGGGGAATTGAGCACCATACTTCTGCCCGAGCGGCTTTGGCAGTGGCTTGAGTCCATATGTGATGACTTCTGCAGCTTCATCAAGCAAACGAACACTCTTGACATTCAACTCGCTCATGAGGACATCTTCATACCGAGATACGACTTCTCGTTCTTTATCCGATCCGACCGCAAAAGCAACCTCTGATAGTGGCTGACGAAGTTTCACATTTGCTCTATTCCTTGCTGCATGACCCAATGATACTAACCGAAGCACTAGTCCCATTTCACTATTGAGTTCATCATCAATGGTCTTCGGGTCACTGGTTGGCCATGAGCAATGGTGCACACTCTCCGGGGCTTTGGGGTCAACATTGCATACTAGGTTCTGATGCATGACTTCAGATACAAATGGCACAAACGGTGCGAGCAAACGGGAAAGGGTAACGAGAACCTTATACAAGGTATCATATGCTGCATTCTTATCCAGTACAATCTCATCGCTTTTTGCCGGCTCAATCCAGAAGCGCCGTCGGCTCCGTCTCAGATACCAGTTACTCAACTCGTCTATGAAGCGAGCAACCGTCGTCGTTGCCGTGTTGGGCTCATAGGACTCCAAGGACTCAGTAACACTTCGGATAGCTTCGTTCAATCTTGAGAGTATCCACTTATCCAGAAGATTTGGAGCTGTCTTCATGCCATCTGTGGGAGTCCATCCATCCATATTCGCATAGGTGACAAAGAACGAGTAGACGTTCCATAGTGGTATCAGGAACTGTCTCCTGATCTCATCTGCACGCTGGTACCCGAATGCCAAATCCTTCTCAGGCTTGTGGTCGCAGAAGAGCCACCGCATCACATCCACGCCCATTTTGTCAGCCGCATCGTCAAATTCAACCATGTTCCCCCAGGACTTGTGCATGGGTCTCCCATCTTCAGCAACTAGCGTGGCGTATGTGAACACCTCTTTGAAAGGTGCCTTTCTTTCTAATATTGTGCTCATTGCGAGGAGACTATAGAACCAGTTTCGGAATTGACCGGGGAAGCTCTCACTGATTAGGTCTGCAGGGAACCAGGTTCTCCAATACTCTCTCTCCGAATTGTAGCGTAGCGTACTCATTGCCACAATTCCGGCATCTAACCACGGATTTCCAACATCCCGAACTCTTTTCATGCGTTTGCCGCATTTGTTGCACTTTATTTCAATCTCATCAATGAATGGCCTGTGAGGCGAATGCCCTTCGAAAGCATCCCAGCCAGATATCGCCCGCTCCCTGAGCTCTTCTTTGCTTCCAATTACGTAAAAGTGACCACATGCTGAGCACTCCCATATCGGCAATGCGAGCCCCCAATACCTTTTCTTAGAGATCATCCAGTCATCCATATTCCTCAGCCAATCTAGCTCTCTATCCCTTCCAAAGGAGGGATACCACTGTGTCTGCTCAGCGACAACCTCCATTATCTGGTAACGTAGGTCATTCTCTTTCTGTTCATTCGTAACCTCTTCGTATGGTATGTCGAGTTTCTCCCCCATGGATATGAACCACTCATCTACGAGTCGGAAGACCAGTTCTTGCTCGCACCTCCAGCACACAGGATATCGATGAGTATATTCCTTCACAGAGTACGTAAGTCCCTTCTTCTTGAGGTCATCAAATATCGGTTTACGGACATCATTCACATTCATTCCAGAGAGCCAGTCAAAGCCGTCAAGAAAGATCCCGTTTTCCGTTAGTGGTGCAATTACTGGAAGACCCAATTCTTTGGAGAGCTGGAAGTCCTCAGCGCCGCACCCTGGCGCAATATGAACAATTCCGGTGCCCTCTTCTTCGCCAACTTCATCCCACAGGATCACTCTGTGGTTGCCAGCAACTCCACTCTCTTTCTGAGCCGGTAACTCATCATAAGGACCATCGTAACTCCAACCCTCCATCTCTTTCCCAAGGAGCTCTTCAACAACCTCATATTCACCCCTCAACATATGGAGGGTTCCCCGACTCAGGTAAAGAGTTTCCTCATTCTGGCGTACCTTGACGTAGGTCAAATCTGGTCCGACAGCAGCAGCAACATTGCTGCTGAGGGTCCACGGAGTCGTTGTCCATACTAGAAGGCTCTCTCCAGGTCGCCCGACAAGTCGGAATCTCAGTGCTATACTCGGATGTGTCAGTTCACGATAGCCTTCTGTGACTATCTCGTGCTGACTGATTCCCGTTCCACATCGAGCGCACCAAGGTATGACATCCCTACCTTTGTATATCCATCCCCTATCATAGCACGACTTCAATACGCTCCAGATTGTGTAGTTGTTTTCCTCCGAGAATGTGAAGTATGAGCCTCCCAGTTCGGGTGTTCCCAGTTTGCCAACAAGCTCTTCAACTGTACCAGTTACTGGTCCATCCACGCCCTGTATTGTCATTACCTCTAGGGGATCCTTCTCAAGTGCATCATGCAGAGTCTTGAGGGTGTCTTGACTATCCCAGTCCATCCAATAGCCGAGGCGAATACTCTGCTCAGCCTGACGAGCAGCAAATTTCAGGACGCGTTGCTTGCATAATGTGATGAATTTCGCTAGACCGAAGTCTTCGATATCGCGTTTTGTCTTGAATCCCATGTCTCGCTCAACATTGACCTCGACCCAAAGGCCCTGACAATCAAAACCATTCTGATATCGTGTCTGATACCCCTGCATCGCTTTGAACCTATGATAGAGATCCTTGTATGTTCTTCCCCACGCATGGTGAACACCCATGGGATTGTTTGCCGTAATAGGGCCGTCAAGAAATGACCATCTTGGTCCATCTTTCCTGAGCTTCCTTAACTTCTCAAAAGCCTGGATTCTCTTCCAGAATTCTAGGATTTCCACTTCCTGAGCAATGAAATCGACTTTATTTGGCACTGGCACGAACATTAGCATCACATACCTTGTTTCGAGAATGACTATTG
>CAYPUO010000565.1:0-2929 GCA_964413775.1 uncultured archaeon | reverse complement strand
GGTCTCAACGATTTTATCGAGCTCCCCTTCGTCCTTTTGCCCATGGACTTTCGGGCCAAACGTGATGTTGTCCTTAATGCTCATTGGAAACGGATTTGGACGCTGGAAGACCATTCCGACCCTGGACCTAAGTGAATATACATTTGCTTCAGGCCGCAAGATATCCTCACCTTCAATCAAGATTCTTCCAGTAGCCCTGAAATTACCGATGAGGTCGTTTAGTCTGTTAATGCTTCTCAAGAGTGTAGACTTCCCACAGCCCGACGGTCCCATGATTGCTGTGGCTGTTCGGTCCTCGAAATAGCATGAGATATCCTTGAGTATCTTCTTCTTACCAAACCAAGTGCAGAGACTGTCAATCACTATCTTCGGATTCTTTGCCTTTTCAACAATTGTTTCAATTGAATTCTGAGACATGTCTAAACCACTCTTCTAGTAATCTTTCTTGATGCTAAGTTCGCGATAACGTCCACTATCAGGACTATTAGCAGCAATGTCAGTGCGGCGGCATGGGCCTTTACCACGAGGTAATCTCTGGGGTCCATAATGTAAAGATAGATCGTGAGCGGTAGTGATGCAACCCACGACCCTGGCCCGAACAGGCTGTTCGGCAGTCCCAGGTTATTGCCGGTAGTGAAGAGAAGCGGCGCAGTTTCGCCGATAATCCGTCCAACTGCCAATAGGACTCCTGTAACGATGCCCGGGAATGCAGCCCTTAATGTTACACTCCATGTTGTTGCCCATTTCGATGCCCCCAATGCAAGGGATGCTTCCCTTAGCGACATTGGGACCTGTCTGAGAGCTTCCTGAGTTGTGCGTAGTACTGTAGGAATCATCATCAGAGCCAGAGTCATCCCTCCAGCAAACACACCCACTCCGAAATGTAGCCCATTGACAATGAATGCTAGACCGAATGCGCCGAATACTATACTTGGGATCCCAGCCAAGACATCAGCACCAAACTCAATCGACGACCTGAGCATACCCGGTTGAGTGTATTCATTTATGTATACGGCACCGAGAACGCTCAGAGGAATTCCCGCGAGGCCAGCGAAGCCGCAAAGCATGAGGCTGCCTACAATTGCATTGAGAATCCCTCCACTAAGACCACTACCCGCAGAAGGGAGTGTAAAGAAAAAGTTCAATCCTTGACCCACGCCGCTTGCAAAGAAAACGGTCAGTCCCACTTCAGCTACACGAAGCAGAACCAAGAAGAACGGGCTCACAATGATTATCATTGCTATTCCAAGAAGAATCTTAAACAGGAAGTCTGAGAAATCGCGACGAGAACTGCCGGCTGCACGCAACTGCCGAAGCAGCGATTGAAGTGCAGAAGGCTCTTCAGAATAGGGTCCCTCATAGTCTGATTCTTGAAGAAGGCGCTTCTCGTCATCACTCATCATTTCATCCCCCGAGTCTTCATGCCCCAATTAACAAAGAATTTCGCAATGAGAGTGAAAGCAACGGACATCAGCATCAGAACCAAGGCAACAGAAAAGAGCGAGGACCTCCATAGGGTTGTTACATATGCTTCACCCAGCTGGTTGGCGATTATGCTTGTCATCACATAGCATGGGTCAAACACGGAAAGAGGGATTTGGAGGGAGTTGCCTGTGACCATCAGAATGGCCATTGTTTCCCCGACTGCGCGCCCGAGTGACAATACGATAGCCGCACCAACGCCGGGGATCGCTGCTGAAACGACTACGCGCCTAGCCGTTTCACTCTTTGTTGCACCCAGAGCAAGTGAAGCTTCGCGGTACGTTCTGGGAACAGCGCGTAGTGCATCATCAGATATTGCCACAACTGTTGGCAGCAGCATTATTGCAAGGATGAGCCCACCAGAGAGCAGGGATAGCCCAGTTATGTTACCGCCGTACAAGAACTCACCCAAGCCAGCAACCCAAAACCTCAGGACTGTAAAGGCCCACAGCCCGTAGACAATTGAGGGAATTGCTGCCATTAGCTCCACAACTGTTCTGAAGAAAGATCTTACCCGAACCGGACAGAATTCACTCAAGAAGATTGCCCCTCCCAGACCAAGAGGAACAGCAATCGCAATGGCTATACCGGCGCAAAGAAGTGTCCCGGCTATGAAGATGATTATGCCGTAGTGGCCTGTGGCCGGTCTCCAAACCGGATCAAGTAGTAAGTTGGCTCCTCCTTCCTTGGCAAGCAGGATTGGGCCAGATTCAACCCATAACATTGCTAGGATAAGCGTGATGATTGTTATGCTTGCTAGGGCAGGGATAAGAAGAGCAGTCTTCCCAAGCACTTCTACTCTGGCCGCGCCCCTTGCATGACGTAATTCATTGAAGTATCTAACGAAACCATCCTTTGCATTTTGCAGCCAACTCTTTTCTTCAAAGTCAGAGTCCTCGGGATATGCGGCATCCTCAGGGATTTCGTTTGTCTTTGTCAATTCATATGTTCACCAAGTTGAGCTGCTTTAATGTCTGTCGGAAGTCTATCTACATGAGAATGAGTATGAGTGCCTATTCCAGTAAACAGGTATGGAACCGTACCCAAGGGAGTACGGCTCCGAAGGAGGATTAAACCAGGAGTATCAGTACCCTTTCATGAGGAGGGCTGCAAGCTCGCAATTATGCTATTGGCATAGACACCAGCTGAGGAACCTTCTATCGGAAGATAACCTACTCCTGCTATGTACGTCTGACCCACTGATAGACACCATGAGAGAAAGGCGATTGTATACCATTGCACGTTAGTAGGACTGATCAGGTAGAAGATTAGCCGAGCGATTGGATATGCCCCCGCTTGTGCAGAGTTGAACAGATTCACACCTGCATCTGTGATAGTTTTGGGCAGGGCGTTGAGTGCATTCTCCTCGGTTGGCTCGATGTACTGCCCGAGGCTAGGATTAAGCAACCATGCAGGAGTCTGGCCTTCCGTGAATGCAAGACCAACG
>CAYPUO010000564.1:0-2932 GCA_964413775.1 uncultured archaeon | reverse complement strand
ACAACTGGTCACTAGTTGTGACCGATTGACATCACTGGAGAAGGGAGCCAACTCAGTGACTCCAAAGGGCGATTCAATATCGCCCTAGGCTCCCCAACAGGGCAGGAACATACATGATAGATGATGATTTCGACAAGTTAGTGCGCAGTATATTCGAGCAGTTCTTCGGGAACTCTTTCCGAACGATTCCACAAGACTCGAGGTTTCAGATGGAGTTCAATCCAAACGGAAGCGAGATTCCCAGGTTGGACAAGAGCATCGATGCACACGTCGACACAATTGATCTAGATAATGAGTATCTCGTAGTAATAGAGACTTCTGCATTTCCATTGGAGCCAGAAGCTAGAATTGAAGAAAATTCATTATTTGTCCGGATGAACCCGACGGACGAAAAAGGTGTGACGATTAGTCTCCCACGCAAATTCGACTTGAACAAGTCTTCCATTTCTTACAATAATGGGGTCGTTGAGATACGACTTGCAGAGTCCCAAAGTACAGACTCATATCGAAGTGAAGGTATTATTAATTCAGGTAGTTAAGACAAAGTAGAATTGGTGAGGATAGTTGTCAGAAGATAGTATTCGACTAAAAGTTGCAGCAGCAATGCCAAAGGATCAGGGTCGAGGAATTGTTAGGCTCAACTCTGATGTTCGGAATCAGTTGGACATTCGCTCAGGTGACTATGTTCTCCTGAAGGGTCAAAAAGAAACAGTTGCGGTTGCCTGGCCTGGACTTCCGGAAGACGAGATCCTCGACATGGTTCGAATGGACGGGCTCATCAGAGCAAACTCCGGAGTGAGGCTCGGAGATGTCGTAGAGGTTGAGAAGATTGAACTGGCAGAAGCGCAGCGAGTTACTTTGGCTCCTAATCAGGCATTGAGATTTCAGGCTGGCTTCGGAGATTTTGTTAGACAGCAGATTATAAACAAACCATTGACTCGTGGTGACATTATACTCATCTCATCCATTGGTCAAGGACTGCAGTTCACAGTAACTGCAACAGCCCCTTCAAAGCATGTGCGTGTGACGCCAACAACGCAAGTTGACTTGAGAACTGAACCTGCAAAGCCCGAGGACATCACGGTCCCCCAAGTAACCTACGAGGATATTGGAGGGCTAGGTAAAGAACTCCAAAAGATTAGAGAAATGATTGAACTTCCGATGAAGTCGCCCGAGTTATTCAAGAGGCTCGGCATCAGTCCTCCGAAAGGTGTGCTCCTTCATGGACCTCCTGGTACCGGTAAGACTCTCATCGCGAAGGCTGTGGCCAATGAATCAGGAGCTAATTTCAAGGTGATCAACGGTCCTGAAATAATGTCCAAGTTCTATGGCGAATCAGAAGGCAAACTAAGAGAGGCTTTTGAGGAAGCTGAGAAGAATGCTCCAAGCATCATCTTCATTGATGAGATTGATAGCATAGCTCTAAAGCGTGCTGATGTCACGGGTGAAGTTGAGCGGAGAGTTGTGGCCCAGCTCCTAGCACTCATGGATGGGCTTACCGGACGTGGGCAGGTTATAGTAATCGGAGCAACAAACAGGGTTGACGATGTCGATGAAGCACTTCGGCGACCTGGAAGATTCGATAGGGAAATTGAGATTGGAGTGCCTGACAAAAAGGGAAGACTAGAGATACTCCAGATCCATACAAGGTCCATGCCTCTCGAAAAGGATGTTGACCTATCAAAGCTAGCCTCCATTACGCACGGATTTGTCGGTGCTGACCTGTCTGCGCTAGCGAGAGAAGCGGCAATGCAGACACTTCGCCGCGCGTTACCTCATGTGGACCCTGAAAGCGGTGACATTCCGCCGGAAATATTGAATAACCTGTACGTGACCCAGTCTGACTTTGAGGTTGCTATGGCTGAAGTGCAGCCTTCGGCTCTCAGAGAAGTGCTTGTTGAAAAGCCGAATGTCAAATGGGAAGACGTGGGTGGTCTTGAGAAGGTCAAGTCACGTCTGAGGGAGGCTATTGAGGCCCCACTCAAGCATCCTGAGGTATTCGATGAAATGGGTATTCGATCTCCCAAAGGCGTCCTGCTCTTTGGTCCACCAGGGACGGGAAAGACGCTTCTTGCGAAAGCTGTCGCGACTGAAAGTGAAGCCAACTTCATTTCAATTCGTGGCCCCGAGATATTCAACAAGTATGTTGGGGAATCCGAGAAAGCAGTTCGTGAGGTATTCAAGAAGGCTCGGCAGACGGCTCCTTGTATCATATTCTTTGACGAGATAGACGCAATAATAAGCTCTAGGAGCACAGCAGATGATACAGGAGTTTCCAAGAGGATAGTCAATCAGTTCCTAGCCGAACTGGATGGAATGAGCACACTTCAGAACGTATTGGTCATTGGTGCGACGAATCGAGCTGACATTATGGATCCTGCGGTTCTAAGGCCTGGGAGATTCGATGCCGTCCTCTTCGTTCCTCCTCCTGACAAGGATGCTCGGCTTGAGATTCTGAAAGTCCATACGAATGATATGCCGCTTGCAAAAGATGTCAAACTGGAAACACTTGCTGAGATGACTGAGGGCTATTCAGGTGCAGACATTGAAGGGCTGACTCGAGAGGCCGCCATGGTTGCTGTACGCTCTGATTGGAAAGCAAAGCCTGTGACCATGGAGAATTTCCAAGAGGCCATGAAGGACATCCGGCCGTCGATTTCGGCAGAGGATGCCAAGAGATTCATGGAGATTGCGGAGAACGTTCTAAGGCGACAGCCAAAGAGAAAGGAAGCGCCTTTGCCTCAGTACATGTAGACACGAAATATGCGTCTTGTCCGTAGGGGCCGTGCTGCCCCTTGGGACAGGCGTATGTTCTGTTTCCTATGGACACTTCTATGAGGACTGTTATCAACCGTCTTTAACAAGGTGAAGATGCCGCCGTAGCTGGCCCTAATATGTTGGAGATATACTTTTCAAGCGTGTAGCTTGATAG
>CAYPUO010000563.1:0-2936 GCA_964413775.1 uncultured archaeon | reverse complement strand
GTATCCCGCTTCGTCCGATGCGAGGTCCTCCCAAGAACACAATCTCTATCTTGTGTGGCTTGGACGAATATGCGACCGAAGTCATGAGGTTCATTCTGAGCTTCTGGGGGATCATCTCGAAAATCACTGGATTGATGGCCTCTGGGGGTGGCGGATTGGACAGGAGCTGCAACTTTACCGGGATTCCTGTCGTGCGATTGACTCGAAAACCTGCCTTCTGAAATTGCTTCTCTGCAGTTGAAATTGCCTCTACGACAGTTGTGTCATCTGTTATGCTCGCCTGCAGCTTCCCATAGGCCGCATCTTGAGCCATGACAAAAATCTTGGTAAGCAGCCCATCAGGCAGCCAGCCAGCATAGTCGTTGTAGAGGTCGTCAAATGGTCTGCCTTGGACTGCTTCCCTTAGGTATTCTGGATGTGCTCTAAGTGACAGTACAACTCTCATTTTGTCCGAGATGAGGACTGGCTGAATGTCGACTCCATATTTGGAGCAGAAGGTGACAAACTCGGTCGGTGAATAGAGTGGCGTCCCAAGAAAACGAATCCAGTACCGAATCTCATTGAGGACTTCTTCAGCTGAATTCCTTGTCCATACGGCAATTAGTGCTAGGGAGTTCAACAACCAGTCCCTATATTCGTCATGTTGTCTGCCCTCCCGTAGGATGTAGCGATATAGATACCTGTACTCCTCATCAGAGTAGTTGCCCACTAGAAACCCGTAGGTTCCCAATATCAAGCTCTCAATAATGAGGTCAGATGTCACCTCTCCAAGGCTATCGAGAAAAACCTCACTTAGCCTCTCATCAATGGTACGAATGGTCTTGAATTCATCCAATTCTCCTCCAGCCCTCTTTGTGAGCTCAAACGCGAGATACTCTATCCCCTCTCCGAAGGCTCCCTCATACTTTGAGGGTTTCATTCCTGATGAGATTGCCTCTGCAGCAGTAGTTCCGACAGTGAAGAGATTCTTTACTGATTCATTGTTCGATTTTGGTGAAGCATCACTTGGTATCTCCATAGGTATCCCCTTACGTCTTCGGCACTTGAGAGTTGTGAATCGAATAGAGTGCCTGTCTGCTATCTCTCAATGATATTTGTTTCCTGACCAGCGCATCAGCGACAAGAAGGGAGAGCGCATAACGTACCGTTCTGGGAGGCAAGTTGGTTTCTTCAATGATTCTCTTTTGAGTCATCGACCCTTGGTATTCTAAAACCTTGAGGACAAGCTTTGCACTCGGAGGCAGTTCTGATGTCTTCTCGTCCTCCACCTCAGTCTTTCTCATTATTTTGCCCTGTAACGCCGCGACTATTTGCTCGTCAAACTTCACGAGAACTGCATCGTGTGGAGAGCGCTCAATTATGGCTTCGCCGGTTCGTATTGGTATTCTTAGCTGCCCGTCGATTACTGCATCGACTGCTACGGAACTCGTGAGGTTTCTAATGTTGACCTTAACGTCATCGGGTACAACAAGTGGCTTTCTTGCAGGATTGCCGCTATTCACAGGAACGATGCTGAGCACTCGTGCAGGGTGGATTACAATGGGACCTCCGCCACTCAACGAATAGGCTGTGCTCCCTGTTGGTGTTGAAATTATGATGCCATCGCTTCCATCCTGGTAAAACTCCTCTTCACCAATAAAGAGAGAGTATCGTAGTAGAGTGGCACTCCTCCTTGGAAATATGGCCACCTCATTCATAAAGGGGGCCGTCCTTCTATTGGAGATGGATGCAACAAGCCTTGCTCTCCTTTCCTCTCTCCATCTCTTCTCCCTCAGGTCGTCTACGACTTGCTCGAAATCAGAAGTAGTCACATCGAACAGAAATCCAGGATATCCTCTTGAAGCAACAGGCAGAACTGGAATTGAACACTCCCCCATGGACAGTAACGTGTTCAACAAGGTGCGGTCAGACCCTATGACAACTACAATGTCGGGATCTGGCCTTTTGATTTCTTTCCCCTTTGTTCGAGACGCTGCATTGAGAGTATTGCGCTGAAGTAACTCAAAGCTCCCATTATCAAGTAGATGAGCGATGGCCTCTGCATCTTCAACCATTGTTGAAGTAGTACCAGAAACGATTGAGACTTTCATTCGGAGGGAGCTCCTTAACGGTGTTGTTTATGAGAGGATAATTGATGATATACTTAAATCAACCTCACGCTTGATGTTATATCTGGCGTCCCGTTGGGCGGCAATTGTTGCCAACATGAAGATAGGTTGCCAATCTTTGCCGTATGACATTTCATTAAAAGGGCATTAACAATAGCTACATCTGATGCTTAAGATGCCAAAAGACTGCTCGGACCTTCAACGCAGGATTCTAGAACTGAAAAAAGAGCGTAATGCACTAATCCTGGCTCATAACTATCAGACTCTGGATATTCAGCAGATTGCTGATTTCACCGGTGACTCTCTTCAGCTCGCCAAAAAATGCGCTGAGGTTTCGGGATACGACCTCATTATATTCTCGGGCGTTCGCTTCATGGCTGAGATGGCAGCTTTACTCTCAAACGGGATTCCGGTGTATATCCCAGATCCTGGTGCTCTGTGTCCACTTGCTGCCTTTGCTAATGCTACGAAACTCAGTGAAAAGAAGAAGGAATATCCAGGTACACCTGTTGTTGTCTATGTCAATACAACGGCTGAAACAAAGACTGAGGCCGACTTCATTTGTACGTCGGGCAGTGCAGTTGAGGTTGTTGAAGCGCTTGGCGTCGAGTCCGTTCTCTTCGGCCCGGATGCCAATCTTGCAGATTACGTTCGTGCTCACACTAATGTAGAGATTATAAACATTGAGCCGCGAGGACATTGCTATGTGCATAACCAGTTTGATGTTGCCCAGCTCCTGCTGCTAAAGGAGAAGTATCCTGATGCAGTTTCGATTGCCCATCCTGAATGTCCAATTGAGGTCCAAGAAGCTGCTGATATGGTCGGATC
>CAYPUO010000562.1:0-2936 GCA_964413775.1 uncultured archaeon | reverse complement strand
CTGGCAAGAGATGGACGGAACACAGAAGTTTCTTGTTGATGTTCACTCACATCAAATGTAAGAAACAGGTTATCTAGAAAACATAGGGGAGACCTTCACACAGGTTCCCTTCAATATAGTGCTGTAATGTTAGCTTGCTATCGGCTATTTCGAGTTCCGCAATCGCATCACGGGCAAGAGACGATAGAGTGTTATCTGATGGGCGCCCATACCCGAGTGGGACTGTAATTGCAGTGAGCCCATCTCTCTGTATTCTGCGCCTGACATGACTATGGCCGGAAATAGACAGCACTACACGCCGGTCATTGAGCAGGATTTCGCCTGTGCTCTCAGCTCCCATAAATGCTGAGAAGAAGTCCCACGGAAGATAGTCCTTGTAGAGCGTAAGGTCGCGGAATGGCAGATGATGGGACACAAATATCACAGTCGAAACTGACGAGGGGAGCGTTTCTAAGTCGTACTTCAGTTTGCTATCAAGCAGCCGTGTAAACTCCTGATCTGTGTATGACCAATCAATAGCATAGAGGTCACGCCATACTGCACCTCTCCATTGCTTCTCGAAGTAATTCCTTTCTGGTATTTCCAACTCCTCTCTCTTGAAGGAATAGTCATACCATCCCATACTCCCAACAAATGCGACATCATTATCAATATGGACTTCGTCAGGAAGGTGGCTAAAGCCGGTCCTGCCACAGATATCTCCAATAATCCTAGAATACTTCTCAAGTGAGCCTAGGTCCTTTTCATCCTCGAACCATACATCATGGTTTCCAGCAACGTAGAGGTTTCTTGCACCAGCAACAGCAAGGTTGGACAAGTTCCGCTCAAGGTCATCCACAGTCTCACTTACATCGCCTGCAATTACAAATACATCTGGAGAGAACTCCTCCACACTCTGATGGATTGCATCAATCAAGGCACTATCAAGTCCACCGGGCCGCGCGTGTATGTCAGATATAGCAGCAATACGCAATCCGGTTTCCTCCTCGCTCTAATATGTAATGGGCGGCTTGTATTAATTCAATTGGTTCAACCAATGGAGGACTTCTATTCAGTAAGTGTCATAAGCCAAATTTGATATTGCGGATGTAGTTACCCGCCGATATTATCTCGAGGTATGAATATAATGACCAATCAAATCAAGGCAATACCTGCAGGTGTTGCTGACCTCTCAGACATGAAGACTGTTATTGACCAGACGGAAATCAAGGAAACCTATGCGCTCTATCTTGATGATGAAAGTCACTCCTTTGATGGCCAGACTGAGAAAATTGTGTTTCCTACTAATGAAAATCAAATTGCTGCTGTGCTGAAAGATGCAACCAAACAGGGAGAACCAATTACAATACAGGGGGGCCGTACAGGTCTGACAGGCGCGGCCGTTCCAATGGGAGGCTTGACAATGAACCTCGAGAAAATGAACAGGCTTCTCTACATGAAGTACAACGAGGAAGAAGATTCGTATTCTATTGCAGCTGAAGGGGGTGTACTTCTAGAAGACTTGGTGAAGGCGATTCAGAGTAAGAGTCTAGATTCGATTAAAGGAAAAGGCTCAGCAGAGGAGGAGAATGCTCTACAGAAGTTCCTCACTGAAAAGAGAGATTTCACTTTTCCTGTTGACCCGACCGAAACAAGTGCATGGATAGGTGGAATCACGGCATGTAATGCCTCAGGAGCTCGCACGTTCAAGTATGGTGCAACCCGTGAATGGGTAAAAAGGATTAGAGTAGTTCTGGCGAATGGAAACATACTTGACATTTCGAGGGGCACCTACAAGGCCGTAGATGGCAAGTTTGAAGTTGTGCTTTCGAATGGAAGCGTCATAGATGTCAAGGTTCCAACATATAAGATGCCACATACCAAGAATGCCGCTGGACTCTTTGCTAAACCAGACATGGACCTCATCGACCTCTTCCTTGGATCAGAGGGAATTCTTGGCGCAATATCCATGGCGGAACTGGGACTGGTCGCCCTACCCCAGAACATCATGACAGTTAAGGCATTTTTCCCAAGCGAAGAAGATGCAGTGAACTTTGTGTATGATATCCGCGCTCCCGACTCTCCAGTGAAAATGTACTTCCTTGAGTACTACGGTCACTATGCCATTGATATGATAAAAGAGAAGGCTGCATCCGCAGGGATTAAGATTCCTGCGCTCACCGACCAGACAAAGGCCATTGTGTTCTTCGAATTCGACTACACAGATGAGGATATGGAAGAGAAGGTCATGGCTCTTGAGGAGGTTCTGAACAAGAACAACAGCTCGTCTGAGAACAGCTGGGCCGGTCTCGACCGTTCTGAATTGGAAAAGATGAAGACAGTCCGGCACTTTGTTCCGGAAACCGTCAATGCACTCATTGCACAAAGGAAAGCTGAGTTCCATAAGGTCCACAAGATTGGCACAGATATGGCAGTCCCAGACGAGGCCTTGAAAGGCTATTTGAAGTTCTATCGTGAGGTTCTTGAAGCTCAAGGCATGGAATACGTCATCTTTGGGCACATCGGAAACAACCACCTCCACTGCAATATGCTGCCCAGGAACAATGAAGAAGTCGACCAAGGAATGGAGAACTACATGACCTTCGCCAAGAAAGCAGTAGAACTTGGCGGGACTGTAGCGGCAGAACATGGTATTGGTAAATTGAAGAGAGAGTTCCTAGAAGTCATGTATGGTGAAGAGGGAATTACAGAGATGCAGGCTGTCAAGAGAGCTCTGGATCCTCAATGGCTGCTCAATCGCGGAGATATGGTTTCTGTTCCTGCGGATAAATAGGACATACCAGAAACTGATGCTTCTGTTGATGGCCAGCAGTTGACACGGGGAAACAAAGGCAAAGGTAGGCAAAGAAGGAGTAAGGTTCAAGTCAGGAATTCTCGACGGACCTCTGCGAGTTTCTCACAGAGATCGGGGTCTTCGTCGCACAGACGATTAATAC
>CAYPUO010000561.1:0-2953 GCA_964413775.1 uncultured archaeon | reverse complement strand
GGCACTCTGAGCAGCTTCATCTTCTAGTTCAGTTTCAGAGACTCCGAAGAACTCGTCAATTGCTCGGCTGAATGTCTTGAATGACCTGCTTTCCATGTCATGAAATATCTCGTGATAGAATGGCACAAATGCGACAGCTTCTGAAAGAGGGCTCTCCTCGTCTTCATCATCATCAAGACCAAGATCCTCGACTATTGCGGGTCTATCAACACCCTTTCTGATTTTCTGAACGAATTCAGCAAGTCCTTTTTCAATGTGCGTGAGTTCCTGTTCTTGCAGGTCTGATACCCTCGTCTTATCCGGCACGCCTGCAAGAGCGCATATCTCTTCGCAGCTCTGCGAGTCCAAGTTTAGCCTAGAGGCGAGCGTCCGTACGACATTCTCTTTTGAGTCCCTTAGGAGTCCTCTGAGGTCGTAGTCACTCCCGGTGAGGGCATCAACTCCTCTTGGTGGTGGGAAGAGATACTTTGCCTTTGGAACAATGTCCCGATCTCGCATCTTTCGATACTTCATTGCCACAAAGATGGAGTCTTCTGGATCGAGCAACAGGAGGTTACCATTTCCGAAGAGCTCTGCCACCAGTTTGTAAGATTCCTCCTCATTACCAACTTCCATGATTACAATTCTATCTAAGTCGTGCTGTCTTAATGACAGCACTCTCTTTTCACGCAGATACTTTCTCAGAACGGTAGCAAATTTCGGGGGTACTCTTGGGGCCACGCGGCGAAACTCCGTGAGGTGGATTCGTTGCCCCGGTTGGATAAGCAGCTGAACTGTCCCTCCCTGAGATTGATAGAGCTTGAGGACGAAGACATCTCCATACTGATAGATGTTCTTGATGAAAGCACCTTCTACTGCCTCTCTCAGTTCAGGTACTATCATATGGATGTCAACGTTGCTCATTGATGTCTTCATGGCACTTACACCACAGACCGACTGTTTTATAACATGTCGATTACCGTCAACGGCACACTTGTTGAGGCGATATCTGATGCAAGTCCTCCAAAATGTCTTTCAGAGAATGTTTGGTCACTGGGCACGCAGTCCTAATGACCAGCAATATTATGT
This sequence comes from uncultured archaeon, assembly GCA_964413775.1. Classification (GTDB taxonomy): domain Archaea; phylum Asgardarchaeota; class Thorarchaeia; order Thorarchaeales; family Thorarchaeaceae; genus MP5-2226. The sequence continues at coordinate 1,885 of CAYPUO010000561.1, read as the reverse complement.
GAAGATTCTCTTTGCACTACTTAGCGGCGTAATCTGTGCTGCAGGAGGGCAAGCATTTGCAGGTATCAGGGGTCTAATGTTTGGTCTCCTGATGTATGTTCTGACACTCTATATTGTTGTCTATCTATTGGAAATCGACCCCGAAGAACTCGGTGGTCGCCAGAAGCTAATTACCAACACATTGCCCTCTTACCTTCTCCTATGGGTACTCCTCTGGACGATCCTTTACGGATTCGCTCTTCCTCCTGAGATATATCAGAACGCCTCGTTCGTTATCAAGCATATTGTGAATTTCACATAATAGCGAATCGAACCGTTCTTCATTGCTCCATGAGAACTACTGTAGTTGCGAATATGTGGGACTAGTCATGTAAGAATCCCAAACAGACTGCGAGAAATTGCGAATCACACAACTTTTAATAATTATAACGACAACGGCAAATACATGCCTAAGGAACTTGACGACCTCGACCGGCGTCTTATACGTATCCTCCAGCGCGATGCTCGGACTCCATTCACACATATTGCATCCGAACTGGGTAAAGAAGGTGAGAAGGTTCCTGACACTACTATTCACTTCAGAACAAAGAAACTAATCAAGAATAATGTCGTGAGCAGATTTGCGGCTCTCATTCGCCCAGAGGCACTCGGCTACCACACAGCAGCCCTTTTGAGAATTGAGATTGGTGGCCATATCTTGCCTGACATAAGCAGAGACCGGGCTTCTTCCTTTGCTGAGGAGCTTTCGGAAGAAGACTATGTCCTGTGGGCGGCAATTGAGGAGCCAATCTCGATACATGCGGTGATTCTCGGGACTGACGAGGATAGTCTTGTCCAACGGAGGGACGAGATTGCCAAGTCTCCCGATGTAGCGAATATTGTGATGATTCCCCTCTCAAAAGTCGTCAGGGGCTGGGAACTCAGTGGCCATCCTTAGTGAGGTGAGTATTATCCATGGCAAAGATTCCAACTGGCATACCTGGTTTTGATGCTCTCATCGAGGGCGGGTTCCCCAAAGGAAATACAACTCTCTTGGCAGGGCCGACAGGTTCTGGAAAGACCATTTTTGCCATGCAGTTTCTCTATAACGGCGCAACGCAGTTCGACGAAAACGGGATCTTCATCACTCTAGAGACTCGTCCCAACGACCTACGTGCCGAGGCTCTTGAGTTTGGCTGGGACATCACTGACCTAGAGCGGAGCGGAAAGATCTGTATTATCGATGCCGCCTCAAGCAAGGCTGGTCTTCCCACAGAAAATGCCACATTCGCACTAAAGCGTGGTTTTGACATGGAGGCTTTGGCAGAGTCAATATACAAAGCAATTGAAACTACAAATGCTCGTAGACTGGTACTTGACAGTATACCCGGTCTTATGCTGAGGTTCAACGAACAAGCTGAGGTGAGGCGAGAACTCCATAGAATAAGTGCATTGCTCAACGAACTAAAGGTGACTTCCATCTTCATTGGTGAGGTGTGCGAACCGGACACACATGGTCACCTTGGTGTAGAGCAATTCGTAACTCAAGGGCTTGTTGAAATGAACATTACTGAGAATAATGGGTCTCTAGAGCGTGATATCCTTATCTGGAAGATGCGTTTTACATCTCACAGCATGAAGCGACACAAGTTCGAGATCAACAAGACAGGAATCTACGTTAAAGCCAATAGCACCAAGTCCTAGGGCAAAAACGACTAGAACAATGCTAGGAGTTGTATGACAAGATATCCCGTGAGTAAGAATGGGATTAGGGGGGTCGCCCGACTGTGGCTGTCCTTTTTCATCACTTGATAGATGTACCCGAATAAGAACATGATGAAGAGCATTATTGCACAGCCAACTATCCCCTCGAAAATCTCATTCTCCATTGTACTGAATTCTATAC
>CAYPUO010000560.1:0-2956 GCA_964413775.1 uncultured archaeon | reverse complement strand
AGCTGCCGCAGCCCAGTGCAGGGCTTCATGCATCAGGAGAAGTCCGTTTGATGATGTTGCAGTAAAAGCCCGAGCACCGGTTGAGCTCGCTCCGATACAGGCAAACATGGCGGAATGCTCTGACTCAACACGAATGAACTGACCAGGCCAGTCACCTCGCTCATTGAGGAGCGCCACCTGTTCAGGGACTGTAGTTGCTGGAGTTATTGGGTAAGCTGCAACAACCTCAACCCGAGCAGACATCACTGCCCGTGCGGCTGCATAGTTAGCACTCATAAGTTCTGCTTTCATTTCTTAGCCCTCCGCTGCTGCAACGGGATCTGGGGGATGTTCGCCAGTCCTGACCATCTCAATACACTTTGGCGGGCAGACCTGAGCGCAAATGCCACAACCCTTGCAATAGTCATAGTCAATGTGCGGAGTTCCATCTTCATCCAATGAGATGACCGCTTCGGGGCAGTAGAGCCAACACGTCCTACACCGATTGCATTTCTCATAATCAATTAGTGGATCAAAAGTCCTCCAGCTCCCAGTCTTCCCGGTTGCACCAATGACTGGTTTGGAGTAGGGCGCCTTGGGCATATCGCTGACACCCGTAGGGTCGGTATTTACTTCGTTGACCACAGGAACACGTCCATGCAAGGCTTTACATGTTGGCGTCACGAGGCCACAAGATAAGCCTTATGTTGTAGTTGTAGCCTACGAAATAAGAGGTCTGTGCAATGGATTTTGCAGTTACACTCGTGCAGATGCCGTGCCGAGAAGGGAAGAGAGAGGATAACTTCAGCTATGCAAGGGAGATGCTGCAGGAACACAAGACGGAAGGCAACACAGAGTTCATTATCCTCCCTGAACTGTTTGCTATCGGATTTCGATACTCTAACTACGGAGCTGAAGGTCCCGGTGTCCCCGGACCAACAACCGAGTTCGTGCAGCAGGTCGCTGAAGAGTTCTCGGCATATGTCGTCGCAACTGACATTGAGCAGGCGGGAACCAAATGGTACAATACACTAGTCATGGCATCACCCAAGGGAAAAACAATAGCCTCATACCGTAAACTGCATCCATTCCAAGACGAGAGGGAGGTCTTCGAGGGTGGTGACTCAGCTGTCATTGTCAAGACCAACGGAATCAATGTTGGTCTCGAAATCTGCTACGATATCCGATTTCCAGAGCTGTCGAGACTCCTCGCACTGAATGGAGCCGAAGTAATCCTCATCCCGGCAGCCTTTCCGGACCCACGCGCTCCACACTGGGACACACTCCTGATGGCACGAGCTATAGAGAGCCAAGTCTATGTTGCCGCCTGCAACCGCGTGGGAATGGGGTATAATGGAAAGACCTATTTCGGGCATAGCCAGATAGTCGACCCTTGGGGACAGCGTTTGACTCGAATTAACACGGACCGAACAATCTTCACAACATCGGGGGACACAGCGATGATAGAAGATGTACGGAAACAGATCACGTGCTATCAGGACCGCGTCCCCGAGAAGTATAGCAGTGTCAGAGTGCTTGACGAATGAAACACAAGCGTTAAGTGAAGTCCATAGACTCACTCAACCTGTCAGAGTGTGCAATTATGAGCAAGAGTTCATCGGAGGAAATCAAGAGCGCTGTCAAGGAATGGTTCCAGAACGAGGGCATCAAAGTTGAGAGCATATCAAATCCCAGGGCAGAATTCCTCTTCAAGGTCAAGTTCATGAGATTCTTCTTTACCGTGGTCAGACCAAACGAAAAGGACTTCATACAGGTGGAGTCACAAGTCATGATCTCGCCCCAGCACCTGAAAGTCCTCACACCTGAAAAGATGCAGAAGTTCCAGATGCGCTCACTGCAGTTTAGCTTTGAACAGGGCATAACACTAGGATTCATCCAGCCTCAGCCGGGTCAGCCAGGACCCAAACCTCCGGGACCGGGTTTTCTTGTCCAGGACCGTCTCTACGATGATGCATTCTCGAATCAGAACCTGTGGTCGACCATGAGAAAAGTTCACGGTGCAGTTGACATGGCTATTGCCATACTGAATGAGATAACCGGAGCGGTTGGTCCTAAGCCGCCTGAACCTGATGACACCGGACCGTCATATTACACCTAGTACCGAAAAATCGATACCAATACATAGCAATTGTGCTTTTCAAGGGATGATTCGTAGCATAACCACATCGGATTCAGGTCCAAGACCAAAAACTGCGCCTACCGGGGTAAGTTCATGAAGAAAGGTATATTCTTAGTCATAGTAATTGTGGCTTTGCTAGAGATACCTATTCCTTCTTCCCGGGTCCACCATCAAATCGGGCATGAAACTCAGCCAGAGATGGGGTCTAGCCTTTTTGCAGAATCCTCAACAGGCGGAATTGGAAATCCAAGAGATGGGGTGCTCGCTTTATCTAGAGTACTTCCTGAAACCAGCTTCACAATAGAGAATTCATACGCATCAGCTTTGAATCATTCATGTGATCTTGACTTATCCCAATATTGGATACAAGGATGGACACTGTACTCCGCTGATTTCTCTGTAGCGAATATTACAGCATCTCTGGAACGCGTCGTTGTTGGCAGTGCTTCAACCATCGGAAACGACTTCAAAATATGGGAATATGACACTGGCTCCAAGAGCTGCTATAATCAGTTGACTCAGGGATTTTACGATAGGCCGCATGATGGACTGCTTCAGAACTATTCACTCTGCTATTTCACTACATCGTACATAACTTCGTTGAGAGGCACAGCCTATCTAGCAATAAAATCTGATTATAATCTCGTAGACTCGAACATCACAGATCTGTTTCCAATGCCCGAGGAGCCCCTGGGATATGCGTGGTCTACGGTGCCAGGAGATTCAGCAGTCCTCACTCAAAACACAGTATATTACGCTGTGATAGACGGACAAGATTTGCATGAATACCCAGTGAATGGCACTTACCCTACAATACAATGGGCAGATCAACCTGTA
>CAYPUO010000559.1:0-2958 GCA_964413775.1 uncultured archaeon | reverse complement strand
GTGCAGGAGTGAACAATGCTCGATGGCCGCATTCACCAGTGTGGATAAATTCAAAGAGCTCTTTCACGTCAACCAAAACATCATCCTAATGATGGGAAGAGACGATGGCAAGTGACAGACCGTTCAGGGTCATCGCACCAGGAAGAGTGTGCCTCTTTGGTGAGCACAGTGACTACTTGGGGCTCGATGTCATCCCTGCAGCAATCAGTCTAAGCATGGAGATTGTGGCGAATCCCAGGAATGACGATCAGATATGTGTCGAGTATGTTGACCTAGGCGTTAACGATGAGTTTCGCACGGCCGTACTCCTCGAACATCGACACAAAAGAGACTACTTGCGGAGTGCATTCAATGTTATCCACGACCTAGGCTCAGTCCCAGAAAGCGGATGGAACCTGCGAATCTCTGGCAATATCCCAATTGCAGGAGGACTCTCATCATCCTCGGCACTCTCTGTTGCTTCGGTCATGGCAGCAGCACACATTTCGAACAGAGAACTGAAACCTATTGAGATTGTGCGATGCGCCTATGAGGCAGAGGTTGAGAGGTTCGGTGAGAGCGGGGGAATGATGGACCATTACGCCTCAACCTTTGGAGGAATCATCCATGTATCCATGGACGCGGACAACAAGGTCACTAGACTCCCAGCAGAGATTTCAGGACTCGTGATTGGCGACTCTCTAGAGAAGAAGAAAGACACAGTGGGCGATCTGAGAGACATCAAACGAAGCGTCGAAGCAGGATTCAAGGAGATGAATGAGAAGATCCCAGGATTTGATAGGAGGGCTACGTCTGTACAGGTAATGAACAGGATACAACCACCAGGCTCAGGCCTAGAGTTCATGATGGCTGATGCAACTCTTAGGAATCGCGACCTTACACTGAGAGGGTTCGAATTACTCAACAACAAGCACCCTAACAAAGAAGAACTTGGAGACCTGCTCAATAAGCACCATTCAGTGCTCCGTTACAGCCTCGCTAGGTCTACACCAAAAATCGATATGATGATAGATAGCGCACTCAAGGCGGGTGCGTTAGGATGCAAGGTCAATGGTAGCGGCGGGGGAGGGACAATGCTTGCCTATGCACCAGGAGCTGAAGATGAGGTTTCAGAGGCAATACGAGGAGTAGGAGGAATCCCATACAGAGTGGCAATCGCACGAGGGGCATCGCTCACTGTGTTGAGAGAATGAACGCAATGGAGAAACCGGATTTCGGGCTTCGCACACACAACATATACGCATTTATAACGATAAATAAAAGACTCCTTTCTGGAACCTGAGTGGATGCTATCACTGAGGGGTGATGTTGTTGGACGAATTTGATGTTGAATTTCTCAATCAGAAATTCCAAACCATTGGGCATTTGTTTTCATATCTGTCGTTGAAATATGGATCAACTTCATCTCGACCTCTACACGCATTTGTATTGCTGCCATCCAGAAACGTTACGGTGGAAAAGATTAGGGCGGCTGCGCTGAGCCGTGATCTGACATTCGATGTTAAGGAAATCTGTGACCGATTGTATCGTGCAGACATTGGGGTTAAAGTGAGAAAAGTACATGGCTATATCTTAACAGCCGAAGATTGGTGGGTTTTCCTATCGCGTGACCATGGAGAAGTCATTTCAAGCGTTCTCATTGAATCGTTTGTTAGGAACCATTTCTTCTCGGTTCTTAGTCCGGCGTATGTCAATCCACAAGAAATGGTGGATCTTGCTCTTGAATTGCAGTCTGTTTATGACAGAATCATTCTTGAGGAGTTCTCAATGGCGGGCGAAAGAGGTAGCCTGAGAAAATGGCTCAAAAGCGGTGATATACTAACAAGAGATCTGGCTTCTTCCTTGCAAAAACAGTATGATTCTTCATTCACAGGAGTTCGTTTGACATGTACATCAAATGAAGCCGATGACGGAAAAATACGTCTTTACACCGGAAGCAGGCTCTGCTATCTATCGGGTTCATTTGGCGATTTCTACCAGTTTGTTCTGCTTCCGTATTTACGCAAGAGCCTAGAAACTGAAAAGAGATATAGTAACAAACAACGCCATGTGGATAATGGAAAAATCTCCCTTCATGGCGTGATTGTCGAGGGCACAACCCATCTTTCAAAAGAAGAAATCCAATCTATTGCAGATTTCATAAAGAAGCAATATGCCACGGAGGTATTGCATAGCAATCCGATTATTATCCTGCAAGCATCAGATCAGAGAGACGGATCGAGTTTCGATGTTTATATCACCGAAAAGGCGGTTGAAATTATCCCCCTAACAAAGGCATCATCTGGGTCTCTCATTGAACTATGCAGTTTGATAATCAGACGAATGCCACCTTTTGCTAGCTTTAGACCTCTTCCTCCTATCGAAACGACTTTCTAACTACAAGAAGGCTGAGTTCATGGCAGACTGCTTCGAACAGTCGAATCTTGAAATCACAAATCCTTAGCTAAATCCTTCATGCGAGCTTCAACTATCTCCAGGACTTCGGCCTTGAGCTTCCGGCCGTCGGAGAGCAATGTTTCAACCTCTCGAGTTGTCTTCTGGACAAAGTCTTTTGTCTTGATATTGCCGAGATTAACCCGCACGTTCAGAGCGGCACCCTCCATTGCAGCCATAAGGGCATGAGCCGCGACACCAGCATCAGTGATTGTGTTTTTGTTACCCTTTTCAGCTGCAACCTTTGCATGCGTGAGTGCCTTGTACGAGTGGCGGATAGTTTCCAGAGGCATCGATGCGGCCTTAATCGTGGCTGCTTCGAGATCTGCATCCTTCTTCTTCTTCTCCGCATCTGTTTCTGTTGACCTTCTGATTACTTCCATTACTTCATCAAAAGCCGCTGAATCAGTCTCCACGAGACCCATGAGCACTCCGCGGTCATTATCAGCAGCATGACGGTGCTCAATCATCTCTTCTCTTATTGCAGCAAATTTGCGGCCTTATAACGAGAGGCCGGTCACCATA
>CAYPUO010000558.1:0-2968 GCA_964413775.1 uncultured archaeon | reverse complement strand
AATGATGAAGGAGTTGTGATCCCTGTGTCTGTGTATGAATTAGATGCTCTAGAAGAACGATGGCTGCACCTCAGTTACTCCAGAAGGAGCCTTCATGTCCTTCACTTCATCGACAGAGAGGACCTCAATGAGTTCGTAGTTTGTGGTACCCAATCAGAGACTCTCACAGTATCTTGGAGTGAGATAGGGATCCTTCCAAGATCCATGAAGACGCTGAAAGGGATGCAGGTCAACATTAGGATCTAGGTTAACATTCCTAAGGAAAGGCGGTATCATGCTCTCGATGAGCCCCTCTTGTGCAATCAAGTCTAGGGTCGCCTGCTCTATTGCAACAATATCCTTGCTGCCTAGAATCCCGATGTCATTCACAACATGAGGCATTCCAACACCCCAGCAGTCGCAGAGAGCAGTTATGTCAAGCAGGAAATTCAGGTAGAACACCTTGTTCTGATCAAATGTCTTCAACACGGCCTGTACATTTCTTGCGAGGAGCTCCTGGAACAATGCGTAGTTCTCAGGCTTGAGGTCCAGGCATCCAACATTCTTGTCTGCTTCCATGCAGTCCAAGCACTGATCACAAAAGCTGAAGTTAACAGTGAGACTGTGCTTCTCTTCATCATACTTAATGTGCCCTTCTGAACATGCCTCAACCAGTTCCTTGGCGTGCTCAGGGGTGCATTTCTCCGGGTCCCAGTATGGAATGCTTGTTTCCACCCCATGAATCTTCCTCCACCTGCTAGGGCCATGGTACCCTCCAAGTGCTATGTTCTTCACTGCCCCACCGTACCCCGAAGTGTTGTGCCCCTTGGCATGGCTTAGGTCAATCAGGACATCAGCATCTCTGAGAACACCAGCCATTTCAAGTGTGTCAACATTATGGAAGTTGAATTCAACCGTTTCAGTATACCCGTCCTTCACACCCGCAATTGGGATTAGTGGACATCCACAGGTTTCTGATGTGTACCCACGTTCTACAGCGTTGTATACCGACGTTGGAGTATCGGTGATGAAAGGAAATCCTCCTGCATCTTTAACAGCTTTGACCACGCGGCGCACAAAGAAGACGGGGACCGTCTGATAGCCATCTTCTAGCCCAAGATGCATCTTGATGGCCACCTTGTCTTTTTTATCAATCGACGAAAAATCAAGATGTTCAAGAATCTTGTCGAGTTTAGCACCTATCGATGCGAACTTGCCCATGTTTCCTTGTTTTACTGAACCAAAGTATACCTTTGAAGCAACTGACGTCATAGCACAGGCCAATGCAGTAACCCCCATAAAGTCTTCCGCTAACAGCACTTTTGTAGCAACAGTACGAGTTAAGAGGCGTTTCGTGTTCGCTGGCTATGGCGAAACATCGATGGGTAATGAACCACTGGACCATCCTGAGGAGAATCCCGATGCAGCAGCGGAACCCCAGACGGTCGTCTTCGGGGCGGCAAGTCTTTTCAATGATGCGGGCTCTGACATGATTGCGCCGATATGGCCATTCTTCCTACAGAACTACCTAGGTCTCTCAATGCTGATGATTGGTTTTGTTGATGGCCTTGCACTGGCCGTGACATCACTGTCAATGGTAGCTGCAGGGTATTTTTCTGATAAGTGGGGAAAGCGAAAACCGTTCATTACTGGAGGCTACTTTCTGTCAATGCTATCTCGGATTGGTTTTGCCTTCTCATCAGGATTTGGTTCGATATCATTTGCAAAGGCAATGGAGCGTGCGGGGAAGATGAGAGGGCCTCCCCGAGATGCAATGGTGGCGGGAGAGAACAAAGAGAAAAAGCGAGGGAGGGCATTTGGAATTCTCCGAGCAATGGACAGCACGGGAGCAGTCTTGGGTGCATCGATTACGTTCGTTCTCTTCTGGATTCTTGGAGTTGGCTATATCCCGATTATTCTGCTAGCTGCTATTCCTGCCGCTCTGGCTGTTGTTGTGGTAGCAGTGTTTATCAAAGAACGGCGGGGGAAAAACGTCTTCAAAGGCGTGATCTTCTCGGGTTTCAACAGAAATCTGAAGATCTTTTTTGTCGCATCGACACTGTTTGCACTGGCTACATTCAGCTATTCATTCCTAATGATATATGCTAGGGATTACTACCCCGAATACGAAGTGCTGCTCCTATACATCGCATTTGTTCTTACAGATGCCGTCAGCACGTATCCTTTTGCGCGCGCTTCAGACAGATTTGGCCGAAAACCCATCCTGGTCCTAGGTTTCGCCTTTCTTGCACTGACCTCAACGTGGGCGCACTTGGCGACTAGCTGGCTCACAGTTATCCCCCTGTTCATCCTATTCGGGCTCTCTGTTGGGGCACTGACTCCAGTACAGGTCACGCTCGTTGCAGATCTTGTTCAGCCTGAGCGTGCAGCAAGTGTCCTCGGTGCCTTTCAGATGGTCATAGGCGTTGCCGCCCTTCCGGCCGGTGTTATTATCGGATATCTATGGCAGACATTCAATCCACTAGTGGCTTTCGATTTCTCAATGATTTTTGCTTTCGCGGCTATCTTCCTGATGTCCCTCATAAAGGTCGGAAAGCCAGCTGACGAATAGGCTACATCATAGGCAGATTGACAACCTTTCGAATGAAGCTGCTTACTCCAAAATTAGCGAGGATATACCACCAGAAAAATGTCATACCGAATCCCGCTCCAGGTACACCAGAGCCGATGAATCCAAGGAAGGGCAATACCTTTTGTGGATTAAACGGAAGTATCACAACCACGCTGCCACCATAAAGTGCTGCTAAGATTAAATAGACAAGAAGGAAGGGTATGTAAAAAAAGAGCGTAGGCTTGCACTGCTCCTTCATCATCCTTCCCTGTACTGACATAATCTGTGACTGACTGGCTACAACTTCTTGAAGTAGTTGTGGATCTTGGCTTTTTCGTGCCTGATTCAGCTTAGCCTGCCATTGCTTGACGGTCTCCCTGTCTTGCTTCAGCTGCTCAACATCGCTTACGCGTAGGG
>CAYPUO010000557.1:0-2971 GCA_964413775.1 uncultured archaeon | reverse complement strand
GTGCAACACGACCTTCGCACCTCGTGCCTGGAGATTTGCTAGTAGGGCCGCCGCCGGAGTATTTCTTGTGTCGTCCGAATTTTCGAGGTAAGATACACCCAGAATGGTGACAGTTGCCTCCTGCATCATGACTCTCTTTGCTTGGAGGACATTCTCAACGAGGTCTGCCATGTGAATGGGCATATGGTCGTTTATCCGTCTTGCCAATGAGATGAACTCCGGTTCAACTTTCCATGTCCCGTACTCATATAGGCCATACCTCAGCAGCCATGGGTCCTTGGGCAAGCAGTGCCCTCCAACACCTGCTCCAGGTAAATGCATCATCCTGTCCTTCCTCTTGTTAATGAGCGCAATGAGGTCATAGATATTGACACCTAGGCTCTCTGCAACCATGGCCATCTCATTGATGAATGCGATATTCACATCTCTATACGCATTCTCAATAGTCTTGCATAGCTCAGCGCTCAGTGTGTCAGCGGTGGAAATCTCACTCTTGACGACCTTTGAATATAGTTGAACTGCCCTCTCTGTGCTCTCTGCAGTAATCCCTCCATCAGCCCGTCCTATTTGAAAACATGCATTATAGAGAGAAAACCAGGCACACACTAACTGAAGCTGGAATCATAAACAAGGTATATTTTGAATGTGTGCATCTTAGTACATACTACAGAGAAAGCTATCATACTAGGGAAGGCATGCTGCCAATCAGTGAGGATATCTCTAAAAGAGTATTGACAATTCCGATCTTTCCAACCCTCAGCGATGAGGAAATCGGTCTTGTCTGTGATGTAATCCAAGACTCTTTTGTTTCATAGCATAGGGCAAAGGCATTGTATGACTGTTAGGGGTCACATGTAGAAGCCTCCGTTGAGATGTACTACTTGACCAGTAATATAGGCTGACTGCTTTGAGGCTAGGAACAGCAGAGCTTCTGTAACTTCCTCGAGCTTTCCAAAGCGGCCTAACGGAATTTGTGATTTGATGCCCTCTTGAATCTTCTCAGGAAGCCTTAGAAGCATGCCAGCTTCGAAGTATCCGAGTGTTAGGGCGTTAACTGTTATTCCTTTTCCTGCCACTTCTTTTGCAACCGCCTTTGTTAGGCCAAACAAGCCTGCCTTTGCAGCAGAGTAGTTTGAAGTACCGAACACGCCAACCTGACCCACAACAGAGGATATGTTTATGATGCGTCCGTATTCCCGCTCTCTCATTCCCTTGATTACAGCCCTAGTGCATTTGAAAGCACCCGTCAGGCAGACATCAAGAACTTCATTCCAAGTTTCATCTGTCATTTTCCAGATAGTGCTATCTCTATACACACAGGCATTATTCACAAGTACATCGATTTTGCCAAATCTTTTTACAGATAAATCAACCATTTCGTCTACTTCTTGTGTGCTTCGAACATCCGCCCTTACCGCAATGCCTTCTCGTCCTATTTCTCTGACCTCATCCAAAACCTCCTTTGCGGCATCCTCACTCCTACTGTAGTTAACTACGACATTTGCCCCTTCGCGTGCGCAAGCGAGTACAAAGGATTTACCTAACCCTCTTGCTCCTCCTGTAACCATGGCAACCTGATCTTTCAAGCGCACATCCTTTAGTCCTCCTTATGCAACTGGGCCGATTAGAAATGATGCCAAGACCGCCAGATAAAAATCTAACCCAACAAGATTGAAAGAGTGAGTTTAAAAGAGCTTTTAATGGAACCTGCTCTCCATTATACCGACTCGACACTTACCAAGCCGGCCATAGCATTGAATTTCCCTACAAACGGATCTCAGTATCTCTTCGAAAGTGTTGTTTCTCTAGAAATCTGTGATATAAATGGTACTGAAAGCGTGCTCTATCAATGGGACCGGGGTATTAACATCAATGCTTCTGCACCGCAAGTTCTCTTGTTGCCAAATGCAACAGACGTTCACTTACTGCGAGTCTTTCCATATGATAATGCAACATTGCTGTTGCAGAATTTGTCTTTCAAAAGACGAGTGATCCAACAACGTCAACAGGACCAGGGCCTTAACAGACAGCACGCCGAGTTTCACAATTTGGCTGATTATCGTCATTGTGGGGGTATGATTTTTCAGTGTGTCTATGGTCATGTACAAGAAGATTGACTGAAAGCTAGTGAGGCTGTTCAGTATTATGCAGTCATCCCACGTTCGCTTATGGAATGACCTCTCCAACTGATTGGCACGCACCTTAAGCAAGGCTTTGTCTGGTCGCCGTCGGCAGTTCCAGATTCCGTGCCATTCAGCTTTTCTGCTTTACTGGATGTTGGATTTTGCCCAATCGAAAGTCCGCCGCAACCCCGCTGTAATAGGTGTGGACGGAGCGTATCCAGCGTCCTTCCTTAGCGCATCTGTGCTAGCTAGGCTGTTTCGCACATCTCCAAGACGTGGTGGACGAAAGACTTTCCCTGACTTCGACGCAGCTAGTTCGATGATGGTGTCTGCTAGTTGCTCAATTGTGATTTGGGCTCCTCCACCAACATTGTAGACATTGCCTTTGGTTTCTGAAGTCGTGGTCACCTGGAGATTGCTCTCCACCACATCATCAACGAATGTGAAATCTCTTGTTTGCTGCCCATCGCCCTCTATCGTCAAACTCTCTCCTTTGAATGCTTGTGAAAAGAAGATCGATATTACCCCTGCGTATGCTCCTCCTCTTTGTCTAGGCCCATAGACATTGAAATATCGCAGCGCAGTTGTGTTCATTCCATAGGTCCGATTGAATGCGACGGTCAAATTCTCCTCAGCAAGTTTAGACACTCCATATGGTGAAATGGGTTTCGTGGGCATTGTTTCAACCTTCGGAAGCGTCGGTGTATCGCCATAGACAGAAGAAGAAGAAGCTGTCACTACTTTCTCAACATCCGCTTTACGACATTCGTCGAGCAGAATCGTCGTACCCAACACATTGTCATCCAGTGTGGTCACAGGGTCACGCACTGAAACCGGCACACTGACCT
>CAYPUO010000556.1:0-2980 GCA_964413775.1 uncultured archaeon | reverse complement strand
CCGGATAGGGAGCTATCTCTGTGAGTACGTCATCAACTCAGTGCAGATTCTGTGGAAGGCAGGTTTCGAGTCATGACATTAGGCATCGTTCGCCGTACCAGTGCTGTAGACTATGTGTTGACTTGGTTTCCTCTCTAGATGATTCTCCACCTCCCGAGTTCTACGCTATTCTGATGAAAAAGCCTTCACAGGACCTGAGGCAACTTACTGGTCACCTGATTTCGAAACATGGTCTACAACACAAACGAATCGATGATCAAACTACGATTTTCGATTTGGTCGGGACACTAAGACGCGAACTGGAAGATGAGATAATCAGGAGAATGCTGCAGTACGACAAGGACCTAGTACTCCTCGCCTTTCTAAGACTGTTAAACGCAACCTGCAATATGAGCCTCCCGGGATCACACGCAGCTAGTCAAGACAATCAAAGCTTAGATCAACTCCGGTTGCTGCATCGAGTTTTGAGTGTAAATGAGAAGTCACTCGAATCATTGGTAGAGAGGTGCCTTATCCTGCCGGCGGCGTCATACAAGAATAGGAAAGCTCCTGACATTGATGACATTAGGCTTATCTTGGAGCTTGCCAAACAGGATTACTTACTATTTCAGTTCGTTGAAGATCAACTGTGCATCAAAATCGGCACTTGTGGGCTGACCTTTGACGATCATGAGTGGCATCTTGACAGAGACAAAGACTCAGAGGCTGTGTTTGGTAAGATAATGGATGAGTTGGCCCTAGAGGAGAAACGCGTATCAGAATCTACAGCCTCACAAGAAGCTGACAAATTCTCCAACCCAGACGCTCTGCTCGAAGAATATCAGTCATTAGGAAGAGGGACAGGTGTCCCGTCGCCCTCTTTATTGAATGATGACGAGGTCGAGTTCATAAAAAAGATTGATGGTCTTCATCAGCAGTCATTCGGGTATAAATACAGCGAACTGATGACTGCGTATCTGCTCCTCATACGGCGATGTGCCTACTCTAGTGATTTAGGGTTACGTTGGGATTTTGATAGCCAGTTAACAAACTATTTGACTCAGCATATCCCATTGGCAGAGGAAGAGGCAACAAACATCATTGAGACTATGTCCATGTCCGAAGCAAAAATACCGAAGGGGCAGCCTGTATTTCAGTTTAAGCGAGAAACGAGGATAGTGCGAAACCCCATCGTGATGACCCAGATAGGCCAACGGCGATTATGTCTTTATTCGGCCTCATTCTTGATCAGAAGTTGTTCGCATGTTTCAATTGAATACGCTGTGGGAAATCATCCCTTACTTCTTAAGAGGCCTAACTCTGTGCTTAGCGAAATACAACGGATAAATCAGAGCGTGAAAGACTATTTCGTGCACTCTAGGATTTCGCCCTTGTTAAGTTCAAAAGGGTTCAAAGTCAAACCGTTTGTCAAGTCTGTCGGAGGCACAAGCATAATCACGCCTCAATGTGGCGAGATCGATATACTTGCATACGATGATACTGAGGGCACCATTCTTCTGGTTGAATGCAAACACACTATTGACCCCGTTATTTCGTCTCGACAAGTGAGAAACAGTGTCTCCGAATACGAGGATGAGGGAGGCTTCGTTGATGTGTTGACTAGAAAACTAGACTGGATAACAACGAATATTGACAAAGTGCGTCAGGAATTCGCTATCGTTACAACCGATTTGGTTTGCAAAGGAATGTTCGTGACCAACCTATACGAACCAGCATCAGAGATTATACAGGCCTTTCCAATAGTGGATGAGGAGGAGCTGAGATCCTTTGATGCACGGCAGATAGTCGCCATTGCTCGGCCTAGCCATTCTTAGAACGCTATCATCTAATCTCGACAAATCTGGAAGGCCGACTTTCGTGGGACTTGTCCTTCAGTAGATTCTGAAATGCGCCCGTATCACGAAAACTCATTTTGTTGAGCCTGAGTGGCTTGGCCACACGAAATGGTGAACCATGACCCACATCCCTAACCATGGTGATTAATAGATTGACCCTAACCTGGCCCTTTATTCTCAAATACGTTCTCTCTCAGCCTCGGTTGACAGAGTTGAAGTCCAGCCCTAAACTATTTGCGTTAGCTTATCTATTCGTTCCCGACAAGGAGGTGAAGAATGCTCAAACAGAAGCTGGGTAAGAAGGAAATGGTCGAAGTTCGCCAAGTATTTGAGAAGGAAAGCAGGGATTTTACCCCTTGGCTAAATGAGAACCTCGGCCTGTTGTCGCAGAAACTAAATCTGGAAATCATTGATAGCAGTATTGAGGAAGATGTTGGTGAGTTCAGTTGTGATATAGTTGCGAAAGACTCGGATTCAAATCGAACCATAGTCATAGAGAATCAGTTCGGTGTGACAAACCATGATCATCTTGGGAAAATATTCACTTATGCCGCTGGCAGAAGTGCAGACATCATAATCTGGATCGCCGAGAGATTCCGAGAAGAGCATCGAAAGACTTTGGAGTGGCTTAATGAAAAAGTCGACCCCGAGTCAGGACTCTCGTTCTTTGGGATTGAATTCAGACTCCTTAAGATCGGAGAATCTCTTCCAGCACCTGATTTTGATGTAGTAGTTCAGCCGAACGATTGGGAACGTAGCATCAAAATTTCAGGGCAGCCCAAAAGTGAAACATCAAAGAGCTACTTCGAATTCTTCTCGCAACTCATCAATAGGTACAGTAAAGCGAATCCAAAATGGCGTAAGGTAAAGCCAATGGCTCAGAGTTGGAGCGGTTTTGGGGCTGGCAAGAGTGGCTTGTACTTCAATTGGGCATTTAGAAGCCAGAATCGGATTTCCGTAGAACTGTACATTGACACCGGCGATAGAAATGAAAACGAAAAGATATTCGAAGAGCTCGAGAAGAACAAGGGTGCAATCGAAGAACAAGTCGGAGCATTATCTTGGGAGAAATTGGAGGGGAGAAGGGCATGCAGATTAGCTGTGTATAAGGATGTTGGAGGCAGTATAAAGTCGCTGTCTGTTGG
>CAYPUO010000555.1:0-2982 GCA_964413775.1 uncultured archaeon | reverse complement strand
CAGGTTGAGTTTCCTCCTCCATTTGGCATGCTGGAGGCTTTCAATACGAGCGGTGGCACATCAACGCTCCCGATAACCTACGAAGGAAAGGTCAAATGTCTTGACTACAAGACGCTCAGGTATCCAGGACATGGGCATAAGATGTGGTGCCTGAAGACACTGGGCCTTATGGATAGCGAAGAGCAGGAGATCGATGGAGTCAAGATAGCTCCGCGTCGCGTATTGGAGCGTCTTCTCGAAAAGAACTTGCCTTCCACTGGAAAAGATGCAACGCTGATTCGGGTCAGTGTATCGGGCTGGAAGGGTACAGAATCGCGACAGCTTATCTACGAATTAATTGACTACTTTGATGAAGATACTGGTCTCACGTCTATGATGCGAACCACCTCATTTCCAGCTGCAGTTGCTGCGGTCATGATGGCTGATAACACGATTGCTGAGCATGGAGTACTACCTCCCGAACGTTCGATTCCACCGAAACCATTCATCGCTGCGCTTCAAGAGAGAGGTCTCGATATTGTGGTAAAGCAGATATGAACGCTCCCAGCCGTCAGCTAGCTACTCTTACTGCCCTCTTCAGCTATATGCGGATTTGGTTAGACTTGCTGTAACAGAAAACGCCTTTAATAATATCTGCAGTGTGATTCAAGGAGCCGCAGGTTGTGAAGAAACAGTTCTCGCACCTTTCTTCTCCACCCGTTATCTCCGTAACCCTGTGGCTCTGCCCTAGCATACATTTAACAAGTGTGTTTTTCAGAGGATTCAATACAACTTCCTGTGGAGATAGATATGAGTGCAAGATTACTACGAGCTCTGGTAAGCATGATACTGCTCATCGTTGGAATTGTGGTCTTTGCCTTGTTTCTACTGCGGGCATTAATGTAAGATACTTAGGAACGGTTATCAGATTGTGAGTTCTCCAGAGTAGCAGGCGGATATAATGACTGAATTTGGCGATATTTATTCAATGATCCTTGATGCCCGAGATGTGCTGAAAGGAATCGCGCACAACACGCGCCTCGACAGGTCGTCAACGTTCTCTCACTTGACTGGAGGGGACGTGTATTTGAAACTTGAGAATCTGCAGAAGACAGGTTCGTTCAAAGTTCGCGGCGCGACCTATGCAATGTCGCAGCTGAGCGACAAAGAGAAAAAAGCGGGAGTGATAGCCGCTTCGGCTGGCAACCACGCACAGGGTGTTGCATATGCCGCATCGAAACTTGGCATCAAATCTACAATTGTGATGCCTATCTTCTCGCCGATAGCTAAGATTCATGCTACACGCGGGTATGGAGCGAAAGTCGTACTCCACGGGACCGCATTTGATGATGCCCTTGGCCACGCTGAAGAACTTGCGGAGAAGACTGGCGCCACCTTTCTACATCCCTTTAATGACGAGCATGTAATCGCAGGACAGGGTACCATAGGTCTCGAGATTCTAGATGAACTCCCAGAAGTCGATGTTGTTGCTATCCCAGTTGGCGGCGGAGGCCTTTCTTCAGGCATAGCAATAGCAATCAAGGAGCAGAAACCCGAAGTCGAGGTCTACGGCGTCGAAGCGGACACCGCATCATCATTGTACACCTCTCTGAAACAAGGCAAGATCGCCACAATAACTGATATGGATACGATCTGTGATGGCATAGCGGTAAAGACAGTTGGTGATAAGACATTCAAGATTCTGAAGTCCCTTCTTGCAGGTGCAGTTACGGTTGGCGAACTTGAGGTCACGCGGACTCTGTTCTTGCTCCTTGAGCGGGCCAAAATCGTTGTTGAACCAGCTGGTTGCGTTGGTCTTGCTGCATTCCAGCACAGTCATATCGATGTAAAAGGAAAGACGGCCGTCGCGGTTCTCTCTGGAGGCAACATTGACATGAGCTTTATGGCCCATGTAGTAGAAAAGGAGCTCTTTAGGCTTGGTAGGTCCGTTCGAGTAAAAGGCACAATATCAGATAGAGTTGGGACATTGACTCGAGTAATAGGCATTGTTGCAAATTCGGGCGTGAGTGTTATTGCGGTCGACCAGGACCGGAGTGACCCAGATATCCTCCCAAACAAGACTGAGCTCACAATGGTGCTAGAAGTCCCTGATGAGTCGGCTCTTGAGAAGCTCCTTAAAATGCTGGATGAGCATGGTTTCAGTTTTCACCGGTTTGAGGACTAGGACTCTTCGAAATGCCCTTGTCAGTTGTTGTGGGCCTAAGAGAGTAGACAAGAATTACACAGACCACTATCAGTCCCCCCATTGAGAAGAATGCGATGTCTGCCGCATAGAACCTGAGCTGATACACTTGCTGATGCATGTCCAGAGTGTGAACGAACTGACTACTGCCCTGCAATGCCTGGACCATCCATGAACAAGAGTCGGCAACTATTGTGGGATTTGTGAGCTCAGAACCTGCATCAGCATCAGCAATGCTTAGCATGTAAGCTGTGTGGTTCTCGAAAGCACCATACATTTTGTTAGGTTCAAATGAGGGTATCCCCGACACTTGCTGCATGATTGAAGTTGCCTCATTTGTGGAGAGGAATTCATTTCTGCTGCCTAACAAGAAGAGAAGGTTCCCATAGAATCTGCTCAGCGCAGCAGAATTCGCAGTGTTGATATTTCCAACGCAGACCGTGGCTGTTGGAATACTAGTCTTGTTCAGGATACGCAAGGCCACTGGCAAGCTGTCAGAATGGAAGAGTATTCCATATATGTGATGATCAAGAATATTCTGTTGCTGCACCACATTGAGCGCCTGCATACAATATGACGAAGTGAGGTTGAGTGTTGCATTATCAAGGGCAGCGATACCACTACTCCAAGGAGAGAGATGTACGGATACCACAGTCATATTCCTACGGGCCATCTCGATGTTGAAGGCGAAAAGGTCAGAGTATTTCTCCGATGGGCTAGGAATGGTCAGTACAACTGGCATTGCCATTTCATAGCTGGGGTTCTGAGGTTCGAAGACCGTGATATTGAACTGTGTGTTG